>DATNBP010000036.1:0-9881 GCA_035572015.1 Puia sp.
ATTTTCCAGGTACCAGATCAGGCTGACCGCCTCATCGAAGGGTGTAGGTTTCTGCTTCTTGAGGAACGGCGTCTTCCCCAACTGCTGCATATACAAATTGATCTCCGCCGCATTGTTCTCGATCACCGCACGCGACAGATCATTGATGATCCCGAGTACCGCCCCCGGATAGAACTGCGTGGGATGCGCCGTCAGCACCATCCGAACGGAATAGTCCTTTAACTTTTCGGCCAGCTCCTCCTCCTTGTTGGTCTGCACGACCTCCGACACCAAATGTTTCAGGGTCCCGGGACCGCCCATATCGTTCACGTGACGGAAGGCGGCATCCTCCAGCGCGTCGAAGAGCACGATCTGCCTTTCCACATACTGTACAAACCGAAAAAGGATGTCCGCCCTTTCGCGCTCGCCGGCTAGCGCCGTCTGCTTCCGGAAAAACTCTTCCAGGATCTCTTCGGGACTCTGTTTCCTGAGATATCCCTCCTCGCAGATCGTCAGCAGCAGCGACAGGAGGATACCCGTCTTTTCGATCCGGTGAAAGGGCAGCGAAGTGAACAGACTGTTATAAAGCTGAAACTTGATACCGACCAGGTTCTTGAATTGTGACAACCCCTGGGATGGTTGATAATTCATATTGACGTTTTAGATTCCGACAAACCGCATATGGCGGTTTAAATACTGTTCAAAGAATATGCACTTACCGCAGAATTGCTTCAATGGGGTCCCAAATTTACTTTATTTGCACTAAAGAAACGGGTGTTTTTTGTTTTTTCATTCAATTCCACTATCTTGTGCCCCGGTAAAGAGAAGGTGTTCAGCAACCGATACGATATCGTCCACTCCGCGCAGTTTCCGGCAATGACCCGGACGCAAGTTACGACTATTATCTCCATCACAACCCGTTAAGGGTTGTCAGTTTCCATATCACCCCCGGGGCTTTATCAAGGCTGTTACTTCAAATAGGTCTTTCTCTCTATCATCAATCAAACGCAATATGCAGGTTCTAAAATTCGGCGGCTCTTCCGTTGCTAACGCAGACAATATTTCGAAAGTCATCCAACTCGTTCGGGAATCCCTTCAAAAAGACAGGACCATCCTGGTGGTCTCGGCGCTGGGCGGCGTCACCGATATGCTCATCCAGGCCGCGTCGCTGGCGGCCACGGGCGACGAGTCATATAAGGACCGGCTTCGCGAGATCGAGCATCGCCACATCGAAACGGTCAGGTGCCTGCTCCCGATCACCCGCCAGAGCGCGGCGCTGAGCGCCGTCAAGACACGGTGCAACGAGATCGAAGACATCTGCAGCGGCGTGTTCCTGCTGGGCGAGCTTTCGCCCCGCACGCAGGATAAGATCGTCAGCTATGGCGAACTCCTGTCCTCCTTTATCATCGCCGCCCGTTTCGCGGCGCTCGACCAGGAACACGCCTGGAAAGACGCGCGGGAACTCATCGTCACAGACTCCCGGTTCGGACACGCGGCAGTGGACTTCGGCCGGACCAACCGGAAGATAAAGGACTACGTCGAAAGCTCGGCATCAACGTTGTTCATCCTGCCCGGCTTCATCGCCGCCGATGGAAATGGCATCACCACGACCCTGGGCCGCGGCGGCTCCGACTACACCGCCGCCATCCTCGCCGCGGCGACCGACGCGCGCCTGCTCGAGATCTGGACCGACGTATCGGGAATGATGACCGCGGATCCCCGTCTCGTATCGAACGTCCGCCTCATTCCACGCATCTCTTACCAGGAAGCGATGGAACTCTCGCATTTCGGCGCCAAGGTCATCTACCCTCCGACCATCCAGCCGGTCATGCGAAAAAATATCCCGGTTTGGATCAGGAACACTTTTTCCCCCGCGGACCCCGGAACGGTCATCGAACGGGAAGCCCTGCACAACGGCGGCAGCATCCGCGGCATTTCAAGTATCCCCCGCATCGCCCTGCTCAGCCTCGAAGGCAGCGGGATGGTCGGTATTCCCGGGTTTTCCAAAAGATTATTCGAAGCGCTGTCGGGTCACCAGATCAATGTCATCCTGATCACGCAGGGATCTTCGGAGCATTCGATCTGCGTCGGGATCGACGAGGCGAATGCCGCTGCGGCCAGGCAGGCCGTCGACCATGGCTTCCATCCCGAAATTTCCGCCGGGACGGTGGATCCGCTCGTCGTCGAAACGGGGCTCTCGGTCATCGCGCTCGTGGGAGACCACATGAAAAGCCACCCGGGCGTCAGCGGGAAAATGTTCGGTGCGCTGGGCCGGAACGGCGTCAACGTCCGCGCCATCGCGCAGGGCTCTTCCGAAAGGAACATCACCGCCGTCATCGCCGCGGGCGATGTAAGAAAAGCCGTCAACGTCCTCCACGAGGAATTCTTCGAAACCTCGTACCGCCAGCTCAACCTGTTCATCACCGGGGCCGGTAACGTCGGCCGCCGGCTCATCGAACAACTTCGCCAGCAACAGGAGTGGCTGCAGCAACAACTGCGCATCCAGTTGAGGGTCGTCGGCCTTGCCAATAGCCGGAAGATGGTCTTCGACAACGAAGGCATCGACTTGTCGGCGTGGCGGGAAAGACTGGAACAGGGAAGCCCGATGTCGCTCGACCGGTGGATCGAAGGCATCGCCTCGCGCAACCTCCGCAACTCGGTGTTCGCGGACATCACGGCAAACGAGGATGTCGCGGCCCGCTACGCGGCGCTGCTGCAGAAAAGTATCTCGGTGGTCGCCTGCAACAAGATCGCCTGCTCTTCGCCCTATCACAATTACCGGCAATTGAAAGACCTGGCCCGGGAATACAACGCGCGCTTTCTCTTCGAAACGAATGTGGGCGCCGGACTCCCGGTCATCGGCACCCTCAATGACCTGCTGCGCAGCGGAGACAGCATCCGGCGGATCGACGCGGTCCTCAGCGGAACGCTCAATTTTGTATTCCATCACTATAACGGCGAACGTCCCTTCTCAGAAGTCGTCCGCCAGGCCCAGGCCGAAGGCTACACCGAACCCGATCCCCGCCTCGACCTCAGCGGCACCGACGTCATGCGCAAGATCATGATCCTTACCCGCGAAGCCGGCGAGAAAATGGAAATGGACGATATCGCCAACCATTCCTTCCTTCCCGCATCCTGCATGCAGGGAAGCGTGGAGGATTTCTATGCCGCCATGACGAAAGAGGAAGGGCATTTCCAGCAGTTGTACCAGGCCGCCGCCGCGAAGGGAAAGAAACTGAAATTCGTGGCCCGGTATGACAATGGCAAGGCAAGCGTAGGGCTGCAGCATATCGGGCCCGAGCAGGACCTGTACCATCTGTACGGGAAGGATAATGTGGTCCTTTTCTATACCGACCGGTACAGCGAACAACCCCTGGTCGTGAAAGGCGCGGGGGCCGGCGCGGAAGTCACCGCCTCGGGGGTATTCGCGGACATTTTACGCATCATCAATTCGTAGTCATGGATAAAATTTCGATACAATGCCCGGCAACCGTGGCCAACCTTGTCTGCGGGTTCGATATCCTCGGCATGGCCCTCGGGGCGCCGTACGATATCATGGAAGTTCGCCGCCTGGACCGGCCTGGAGTGACTGTCGCCAGCCGGGATGGCTTTCCCCTCCCCTCAGACCCCGCCCAGAACACCGCCGGCGCGCCCCTGCTGGCCATGCTCGGGGAGCTGGACGGCCCGGTCGGGTTTGAGGTCGTCATCGATAAGAAGATCCGACCCGGTAGCGGCATCGGGTCGAGCGCGGCAAGCGCCGCCGGCGCGGTCGTCGCCGCCAATCACCTGCTGGGTAATCCTTTTTCAAAAGAGGACCTCGTCCGCTTCGCCCTGTTCGGAGAGAAGGTGGCGTCGGGGGTGAAACACGCGGACAACATCGCGCCCTGCATCTACGGCGGCATCACCCTGATCCGCTCGATCTTCCCGCTCGATATCGTGTCGATCCCCGCCCCGCCGCTCTTTGTGACGGTCGTCCATCCGCAGATCGAGGTCCGGACCTCGGATGCCCGCCAGATCCTCCGCAAACAGGTGCTACTGAAAGACGCGATCCGGCAGTGGGGCAATATTGCCGGACTGGTAGCGGGCTTGATCAAGAACGACTACGACCTGATCGGCCGTTCGCTCGAAGATGTCATCATCGAACCGGTCCGCAGCATGCTGATCCCGGGATTCGACGACATCAAACGTTCCTGCAAGGCCGCAGGCGCGCTCGGCGGCGGCATCTCGGGTTCCGGCCCGTCCATCTTCATGCTGAGCAGGGACGAACAAACGGCGCGGCAACTCGAGTCGATCATGCACGGGATCTACCGGCGTATCGGCCTGGATCATCATACGTACGTGACGACCATTAACCAGCAAGGCGTTCAACCAATACCCGCGACCCATGTTGTATTATAGCCTCAACAATCCCGCCGCCCGCGTCGACTTCAGGGAAGCCACCATCCGTGGCCAGGCCCCGGACAAAGGCCTCTACTTTCCGGAACGGATCCCCGTTCTGCCGGAATGGTGCATCCGCAACCTTCGTGCGATCCCGCGCGAGGAGATCGCCTGCGCGGTCATGCGCCCGTATACCGGCGACACCCTGCCCGAAGCGGAATTACGCCGGATCGTCGCCGAAACCATCGGATTTGATTTCCCGCTCGTGCAACTCAAGCCGGATATCTTTTCGCTGGAACTGTTTCATGGCCCCACGCTGGCCTTCAAGGACGTGGGCGCCCGCTTCATGAGCCGCTGCCTGGGCTATTTCGTCCGGAACAACGACCGGCCTGTCACGGTCCTCGTGGCCACCTCGGGAGATACCGGCGGGGCGGTAGCCAGCGGCTTTTACGACGTGGACGGCGTACGCGTGGTGATCCTCTATCCCTCCGGCAAGGTCAGCAGCGTCCAGGAGTTGCAACTGACGACCCTGGGAAAGAATATAACGGCCCTGGAAGTGGAGGGGAATTTCGACGATTGCCAGCGTATGGTAAAGGAGGCCTTCGCGGATGACAGCCTTGGGGACCGGCTCTTTCTCACCTCGGCCAATTCGATCAATGTGGCGCGCTGGCTTCCGCAGCAGTTGTATTACTTTTTTGCCATGCAGCAATGGCCGGATGAGGACCGACCGCCCGTGATCAGCGTGCCCAGCGGGAATTTTGGCAATATCTGCGCCGGTCTCCTCGCCCGTCGCTCGGGGCTGCCGGTCCGCCGTTTTATCGCCGCCTGCAACGCCAACGACATCGTACCCGCTTTTCTGGAATCGGGCGAATACCGGCCCAGGCCCGCCCGCGCGACGCTCTCCAATGCGATGGATGTCGGCAACCCGAGTAATTTCGTCCGCATCCTCGAGCTCTTCCGGCAGCAGCTTCCCGATCTGCGGGAAGTCCTTTCGGCCACCAGTATCACCGATCCCGGGACCGTCGCGGCGATCCGCGAGCTGCGGACGGAATATGGCTATCTGGCAGATCCGCACGGCGCAGTGGGTTACCTCGCACTGAAGCAGTACCTGACCGCCCACCCGGGCGGGAAGGGGATCTTCCTGGAGACTGCCCACCCGGTCAAATTCTATGACGCGGTGGAACCGGTCATCGGGGAAAAGATCCCGCTCCCGCCGACAGTGGAGGCGCTGCTGCAAAAGAAGAAGCAAAGCCACAGGCTTTCGACGGCCTATGCCGACCTGAAAGCCTTCCTGCTATCCTAGTTTCTCCAACCGGAAATCGAGGCGCTTTTCCTTTTTGAAATACTCCATGATCATGATCGAACCTCCCTTGGCGGGGAAGACATGCATCATGCTGGCTTTCGATTTCAGCTGGATCTTGTCGGTGGTGAACTTCTTACCGTTATACTTGATCGCGTTGAAAGTCTCCCCATGGTACTCCGAACTGCGCTCCCAGTCATTGTAGCAGACCTCGAAATTGGAGTTGTCGGGCTCGCCGGTGGTAAAGGCATAGTCGAAGGCGCCGGTCATCTTCAGGTACTCGGCCAGCAGGTGCTGGCTGTTGTAGTCCGCCATATTGCTGGCGATCGCCGTATTCTTGGTTTTGTCGAAGATGGTGGCGTTGGTCACCTTGTATTTGGGATTGAACTCCATCATGACGAGGTCGGTCACCACGATCTTGGTATTGCCTACGGAAGTCGTCCTCCCGCCGGCAATGATCGACAGCGAGTTCAGTGCTATCCCCGCCGCATTCGCCTGCCGCTTGTACCCTTCGCCGACCACGAACAAGCGGTTGTCGGGCGTCCGGATCAGCCTGTGGATGTACAGGTAGCCCACGTCGTCGATCTTGCCCTTGCTGTTGGTCGGCAGGTAGCGGGCCATATCCCCTGCCCAGGAATTATAGGCTTTGACCAGCACCTTGCCGGCCGTACTGATCTCGTAGATGGCCAGGCCGCGGCTAAAATCCTTGACGATGTTCTGGTCCTTGTCGTAGTATGAGGCCATCATCATGAACTTGCCTTCATCCATCTGTACGACGCTGGCGGGAACGAGGTTATACTGGTCGTTAGTCCCGTCGATCTCGAACTGCTTTCGCTTTGTCACGAAATTGATCCCTATCAGGTGGGAGCTGATGTCCCCACCCATGACGTGGCTTTTCTTCAGCACCTCGAGGATGATGAGGCTGTCGGTGCAGCCCAGGTACTCGGCCATGGCGTATTTCTCGACGTCGTCGGTGGGGACATAGGTCCATTGCTTCTTGCTGTCTGAAGAATAGAAGTCCACTTCATAGGTCCGCATCTTTCCATCCCGCATGGGCAAAACCGACACATAACCCTGGTCGCCGACATCAAAAACGTTCTTGTTCATCCCCTCGTCGGTGTGCAGCGTTTCATACTGCTTCATCAGGGCGTCCGTCTTTTTGTCGAAGTCGCGGCTGTAGGTATACAGCAACTTGCCGTCGAAGTCATAGACCTTCATGTCCAGCGTCTTGGTGTCTTCATTCTTGAACAGGAAGGAAATACTGTTCCCGTTATACGCGGATTCCAGCAAGCTCAGCTTTTTGGCGTCGTCGAACTTGATGCTCTGCACCTTATTGAGGTTCTCGTCGAGGATCTGCAGCGTATACTCATTAGTGTGCTTGTCGATCTTGTCGCTTACATAAAGGAAAAAATAGCCCTTGATCTGGCCCTTGGCCATGATGGTGCCACTGTTCCGCAAATAGGCGGTGTAGACCTTGTCGATGCTCAGCTTCGCCTGCGCCAGAACGGCGGTCACGGGCAGCATCATGGCCGCGATCAGCAGGGTCTTTCGGATGAAATGGGAAGAATGGTTCATACTGGTTTGTTGATATGATTTAGGGTTTTGTTTATTCCTGCTCGGCCCTGTTCCGCGCGCTCTCGACATAGGCCTTCCGGAATGGCTCGTAATGGTCCATGCCCGGGTGATGCTTTTGCAGAAAGTAGTAGCAGATCGATGCCCAGTCTTCCAGGTACAGATTTTGGACGAATTGCAGCAGCGAATTGTAATTCGCGGGATAGTCGGGGGCAGGGAGGTCCACCACCTTCCCCAGCGTATGCGCTTTCTGTGCGGCATAAAGCCCGTTGAGCACCCTTCCCACCTGCGCCACCGCGTACGGATCCTCGGGCCGCCGCTGCATCAGTTCGAGCGCCAGCCACAGGCTTTCTGTGTATTCATCGGCCTCAAACGCATACTCGATGACCTCGTACCGGCTTCTTTCCCGCAACCGGCGGAATTCGCCGGAGTCCACCACGAAAGCGGCGCCCGTCGTTCCGGTAACCAGCGGGGCGATGAGCCTGATCCGCAAAGCGCAATCGGGATGGGTCTTCAGTGAGTCCGCCAGTCCTTCCTCGCCGGCTTTTTTCAAACGGGCATGACCGCCGAGTAATCCTTCCTCCCGCGCCAGCCATTTTTTTCGGAACGGGTATTCATCGGCATTGAAGACGGTTGGCAGGAAACTGTCCGCGTCGAAACTATCCTTGTCCACGCTGTCCAGCAGCGCCAGCGTGCTTATAGCGCCCGTCAGCGCAAACGGCGTGTGCCGCATGAGTTCCACGGCCATCGAGTCCGCTTCGGATTCGTGGTCCCGGCTATGCCGTCTGCTGTCGAACGTGAGCCCCTTTACGAGGGTCTGCAGCTGCTGTCCCTTACGGTATTCGGCGCCCTTTATCTTGCGCAGCTCGGCCTGCATGTCGGGCGAGTTGATCCGGGCGACATATTTTTCGATGCTTTTTTCCTGGTGCCGCAGCAAATAATGGGAGATCTCGTGACAAAGTATGAACGCCGCCTGGCTTTCGTCGGTGAGGCGGTCCAGCAATCCCATATCGAAGAGGATGATGCCCTCGCCGATATAGCTGGCATTGGGCACATAGGAGCGGGAAAAATAACAATGGAACGGGTGCTGCTGCAATACCGGGTTTCCCCGGACGATAACGCCCGCCAGCTTGTCCAGGTACGCCTGCGCGTCGGCCGCGGTATACACCTCCTGCTTGTCGAACTTCGCCCGGATCTCCTGCCAGCGGCTGTTGTAGATCTTTTCGTAGTCCTTCCGGTTGGCGGACGGAAGCTGCGCGAGCTCGTCCTTGTGCGCCGCTTCGTACTGGCCCATGAGATTGCTCAGCATCGCGGCATTTTCCGTCACCGGTGTAAACGCCGTCTCCTGCGCGCGGGCCGCAGTGCGACAAAGGACAGTTCCCGTGAGGAGGAGAATAAAGGCGTTCCGCCAGGTGCGGTCGCGGAGGTGCGGGCTATTTTTACGGTTTAGAACATTTTGCCGGGGCATGGCCGAATATGGGACGAGTTAATCCGCTGTAAAATAATGTCCTTTCCGCGATTGCGCAAGTTTCTACCCCGGTTTCTCGAAGTCTTCCGGGCTGAAACGGTGGTCGCGGGCCGTGTAATTGCTGGTGGCCGATGCATCGTAATGCCTGAGCCGTTCCTTTTTCCGGAGACGCCTGACTACACCCACCGGGACGACGACCAGCAGGAAGACAAGGGACAGCAGCAGCCCGTTGCTGAAGCGGCCCAGCCCCCGCGCCAGCCACATCCATGCCCGCGAGACCAGGCTGCTGAGGGATGGGGACAGGATTCCGATCCCTCCGGACAGAAAGGCCAGGTACAAGGCCGCGCGCCAGTGCCACAACACATAGCCGGAGAGGCCGGCGAGCGTCAGCACCAGCATGGTCGCGAGGGGGTTTTGCCGGCGGTCCATATCAGAATAAAGTATAAATAAAAGGCGCCAGTGCCGAGGTCCCACCCAGGACCACCAGTACCGCGATCAGCACGATCAGGATGATCAGCGGCACAAGCCACCACTTTTTTCGTTGTTTCAAAAATAACCAGAGATCCCTTAAAAACTCCATAATGACGCGTATTAGTCCCGGGCCTTCGCACCGCCTGCCGGCCATTCCTTCGCCGCCGGCTGATCCTTTTTAAAGATAACGACATTCTCCATGACCAGCACATCCATTCCCGTTTGCCGGAAACAGGCCACCGCTTCCTCCGGCGTGCATACGATCGGTTCGCCCCGGACATTCATGCTGGTATTGATAAGCACCCCGTCGCCGGTCAACCGCTCGTACAGGTCGAGCAGCTTCCACAACCTCGGGTTGGCCTGCTGCGATACGGTTTGCCATCGCGCCGACAGGTCGACGTGCGTGACCGCCGGGAAACGGCCGCGGACGACCGAAAGTTTCTCTTTCACCGGCAGCCGCCCGTAGTCCGCCGGCAATTCGCAACAGTACCGGGCCGGCATCCTGGAGGTGAGCAGCATATACGGCGACAACATCCCGCCCCCGATATATTCCGGGGCCCGTTCCTCTCTGCACACCGGTGCGAACGGGCGAAAGCCTTCCCGGAATTTGATCGATTCGTTCAGGCGCTGCTGCATCCCCGCGTCCCGCGGGTCGGCCAGGATGCTGCGATGCCCGAGCGCCCGCGGACCGAACTCCATCCGCCCCTGGAACCA
>DATNBP010000037.1:0-8193 GCA_035572015.1 Puia sp.
CCGCCGCAAAAATGGGATGCCATGTACGACGGCATCCAGCGGGCAAACGACGTCTTGCGGACGCTTAAAGCGGCGAACGCCAATGATATGAGTGCTTCTGATACGATTCTTGCCAGGGCACAGGCCGTTTTTCTGCGGGCATTTTATCATTTCGAGCTTGTTAGGGTTTTTAAACATATCCCTTTTGTAGATGAATCGGTGACGTTTGCTGCGAACGATTACAATGTTCCGAATGTAGACGGCTCGGGCAATTTCATCAACCCGATGCCGAAAATTGAAGCTGATTTTCAATATGCAATGCAGTACCTGCCGGCAACCTGGAATGGGGACAAGGGCAGGGCAAACAAGTATGCTGCCGAGGCCTTTCTGGCCAAATGCTATATGTATGATCAGAACTATTCGGGCGCTATCCCTCTGTTGGGCGATTTGATGGTTAACGGCGAAACTGCTTCGGGTGATAGATATGCACTTCAGAAGAATTACTTTAACAATTTTAACGCCGACCCGACTGCTAAAAATACTTCTGAATCCGTGTTTGCCGCGCAAATGTCAGTTAATGACGGATCGGCCGCAGCTACCAATCAACAGGGCAATCCGAACGGAAACTACGGCGACGCCCTGAATTTCCCATATAATGGTGGTCCGGGGGCGTGTTGCGGTTTCGATAACCCTTCACAAGATCTGGCCGATGCGTATAAGACCGATCCGGCCACGGGCCTGCCTTTGTTGGATGGTTCGTTTGAAACCGGGGGTCATGTCATCGCAAGGGGGACCTGGGCAGGAACGCTTGACCCCCGGATCGACTTCGTAATGGGTCGCCCGGGCATTCCGTATCTGGATTGGGGCCCGCACCCGGGCGATGCCTGGATTCGCGACACCTTAAATGACGGACATTTTAATCCGAAGAAGAATGTTTATGCGTTGTCTCAGAAGACCACTCTTGCGGACAATAGTTCGACATATTGGGCTGCTGTTGAGCTCACTGCGGACAATGTCAACTTAATCCGGTATTCGGACGTCATGCTGTGGATGGCTGAGTGTCAGGTTCAGACGAGTGGTGACCTTGGGACGGCTGAAGCATTGGTCGACAGCGTCCGCTCGAGGGCTGCCAATCCGGCATATTGGACATACATAAACAATGATGGAACTGCGCCGACATTCAATGCCACCAGCTATTCGTATACTCAGAAGCCCGGAACTACTATTCCCGCGGATAATTACAAGATCGGCTTGTACCCGACCGGCACGTTTGCGGCCAATGGAGCGGCTTATGCGCTAAAGGCGATCCAGTTCGAACGCCGCCTGGAATTTGCCATGGAAGGGCAACGCTTCTTCGACCTGCAACGCTGGGATTTCGGTTCGCCGGGGTCCATGGCGGCCGTGCTGAACAACTATGTTAAAGTGACGGCGCCGCTGCGGCCTGCCTTCATCGGCGCTACATTTGTCCAGGGCAAATCTGAATTGTTCCCGATCCCGCAGAACCAGATCGACATCGAGAACGAACAAGGGAAGATTAACCTGAAACAAAACCCCGGTTACTAGGATTTTACGGTAACCGTCAGCTACTATCTTTATCGAGGCTGCCTGTGGATTGCAGGCAGCCTCTTTTTTTCGTACATTCAGCCAGTAATTGAATTGCCATGAGGTTTTCTTTTCGGCCCTGCCCGGGGTCTGTTCGCCTTTATTGCACTGTCCCTTTGCGCCTGCAAGCATACATTGTTCAAGCAACTGACTTCCGACCGGACGGGGATCCATTTCGCCAACCGGATCGACATGAACGATAGCATTAACCCGCTGGAGATCGAAAATGTATTTAACGGCGGCGGGGTAGGGGTTGGGGATTTTAACAACGACGGGAAGCCGGACCTTTATTTTACCGGCAACCTGGTCTCCAACAAGCTCTATCTGAACGAGGGGGATTTCAACTTCAGGGACGTAACACAGGAAGCGGGCGTCGGCGGGGAAGGCAGGTGGTCGAGGGGCGTCGCGGTCGTGGACATCAATAACGACGGATGGCAGGATATCTATGTTTCCTGCACGCTCAAGAAGGATCCGAAGGAGCGGAGGAACCTGTTGTATATCAACCAGGGCCTGGACAAGAACGGGATACCTCATTTCAAGGAAATGGCGGCGGAGTATGGGCTTACGGACACGGTCCATTCGACGCAGGCAGTTTTCTTTGACTACGACAACGACGGCGACCTGGATCTTTACCTGGTTGTCAACGAGGTCAACAAAAGCCGGTATCCGAATACTTTTCACCCCGTGATGCGGGACGGTTCCAATCCGAGCACGGGCAGGCTCTACCGGAACGACTGGAGCGACTCGCTTCACCATCCCGTTTTTACCGATGTCACGAAGCAGGCCGGCCTGTTGACGGAGGGGTATGGCCACAGCGCGGTCGTCACGGACATCAACGGAGACGGCTGGAAGGATATCTACGTGACGAACGATTTTATTCCCAACGATCTCCTCTGGATCAACAACCACGACGGGACTTTTACCGAAAGCCTTTCAAAATATTTCAAACACACGTCTGCTAATGCGATGGGCTGCGATATCGCCGATATCAACAATGACGGATTGCAGGACGTGGTGGCGCTGGATATGAACCCGGAGGACAACTACCGCAAGAAGATGATGATGAACCCGGGGAACTATCAAAACTATATTTACACAGAAGAGTTCGGGTATAATTACCAGTATGTCCGCAATACCTTTCAACTGAACCAGGGGCCGAGGGTGGGGCCCAACGACAGTATCGGGCCGCCGGTGTTTAGCGAAATCGGCTTCTATAGCGGCATTGCGGAAACCGACTGGAGTTGGACGCCGCTGGTCATGGACTTCGACAATGACGGGTACAGGGACCTGATCGTTACCAATGGGTATCCCCGGGATGTGACGGACCATGATTTTATCGCCTTCAGCAACCGGGCGCGCAACCTGGCGTCAAGGCAACTGCTTTTGTCCCAGATCCCGGAGGTGAAACTGCACAATTATGCTTTCCGAAACAAAGGCGATCTCAGTTTTGAAAATGTCACCGCCAAATGGGGCATGATGACGCCCACGTTTTCCAATGGAGCGGCCTATGTCGATCTGGATGGGGATGGGGACATGGACGTGGTGATCAACAATATCAACGATTCCGCCATGGTCTACCGGAATATGGCCAGGGAGTCGGACCCGCAGCGTACGCATTATTTACAGGTCCGCCTGCAGGGGGATTCGCCAAACGTCGCAGGTCTGGGATCGATGGTGGAATTGCATTACGACCACGGGAAAAAGCAAGTATATGAGTATTCGCCATATCGCGGGTATTTGTCTACCGATCAATTGATCGCCCATTTCGGGCTGGGCGGCCTGACGACCGTGGATTCGGTCCTGGTGCGCTGGCCGGACGGCAGGATGCAGGTGCAGACGGGCGTAACATGCGACCAGGTGCTGACGATGCGGCACCGTGATGCGAATGCGCGGTATGTTCCTTCGGCTGCGAAGATCGACAGCAACGCAGTCTTCCGGGATATCACGGACTCGGCCGGGATCAATTTTGTGCAGGCGGAGCGGGACTATATCGATTTTAATGTTCAAATGCTGCTCCCGCACAAATTTTCGCAATACGGGCCGGGGATCGCGGTAGGGGATGTGGACGGCAACGGGCTGGACGATCTCGTCGTAGGCGGCTCGGCGTTCCATTCGGCGCAATTGTTCCTCCAGCAGCAGGACGGCCGTTTCGTCCAGTCTCCGCTGTTACCGGACAGCCTCAATATCCGGAAGGAAGCGGACGATGAGGGCGTGCTGCTGTTCGATGCCGACGGGGACGGGGACCTCGACCTTTACATTTCTTCCGGAGGCGATGAGAACGGGGAAAACAGTCCGGCATATGCCGACCGGCTCTATCTCAATGACGGCCGCGGCCATTTTACATTGGCCAAAGACGCTTTGCCGGTCAATTATGCCAGCAAGTTCTGTGTGCGGGCCGCGGATTTCAACCACGACGGAAAACTGGATCTTTTTATCAGCGGGCGCGTCGATCCGGGGCACTATCCAAACCCCGTATCCAGTTTCATCTACCGGAACGACTCACGGGACGGCCAGGTGAGGTTTACCGATGTGACGGAAACCGTGGCGAAAGACCTGCAGCATATCGGCATGGTCTGCGATGGCGTCTGGACGGATATCGACGGGGACGGCTGGATGGACCTGGTGCTGGCGGGTGAATATATGCCGCTGACCGTGCTGAAGAATAACCATGGCGTATTCAGCGATATCAGCGCGGGTACCGGCGTGAGCAAGCAACTAGGCTGGTGGAATAGTATCGTGGCCGGCGATTTCGACAATGACGGGGATATCGATTATGTAGTAGGCAATGTCGGCCTGAATTCGTTTTACCGGGCCAGCGACGCCTATCCGGTCCGCGCCTACGGTAAGGATTTCGATAAGAACGGGGTGTACGACCTGATCATGTCCTGTTACCTGCCTGCCAGGGATGGCAAGAAGAAAGAGTTCCCGGCTGCTTCGAGGGACGAACTGCTGCGACAAATGAATTCGCTGCGCAGGAAGTTCCCGACTTATCAATCCTATGCCGTCGCCACGATGGACGATGTGTTGCCAAAGGCGGAGCGGAAGGGAGCGACCATCCTTCAAGCCAACCAATTCCGGAGTTGTTTGTTCCGAAATGACGGGAACGGACATTTTGCCATGATACCTTTGCCGGCGCAGGCCCAACTGTCGGTATTGAACGGGATGGCGGCGGGGGATTTTGACGGCGACGGAAAGCTGGACCTGGTCATCAGCGGCAACGACTACGGAACGGAAGTGACCAATGGGCGGTACGATGCGCTGAATGGATTGTTGCTGAAGGGAAACGGCAAGGATAGTTTTGTTGCCGAGTCGATCCTGCAAAGCGGGATCTATATCCCGGGTGATGGCAAGGCACTAGTCAAGTTGAGAAGCGCCGACGGGCGTTGCCTGGTGGCCGCAGGGCAGAACCGCGGTCCGCTGAAGCTATTCGCCTGCAATTCCCGTCAACGACTGGTCCCTGTGGGTCAGGACGCCGCCAGTGCGGTGATTACCTACGCCGACGGATCGAAGCGGAAGGAGGAATTTCAATACGGTTGTTCGTTCTTGTCCGCCGGAGGGCGGTTTCTGATGCTCACCGATTCCGTCAGGTCCGTCGAGATCACCGACCGGAAGGGCCAAACCAGAAAATTGTTGTGATATGGCAGGATTGCCGTCCTGGTTGTTGTATGCGCTGTTATCGGCCATTTTTGCGGCGCTGACAGCTATTTTTGCCAAGGTTGGTTTAAAGGATGTCAATTCCGATCTCGCCACGGCGATCCGGACGGCGGTGGTATTGCTGATCACGTGGGGGATCGTGCTCGCCAGGGGCAATGCGCGGGGGCTTCCGGGACTTTCGAGGAATAATTGGATATTCCTGATCCTGTCGGCGATCGCCACGGGTCTGTCCTGGTTGTTCTATTACCGGGCGTTGCAATTGGGGCGGGTATCGCAGGTCAGCGTAATCGACAAGGGCAGTATATTGTTCACGATCCTGCTTTCCTTCCTATTTCTCCGCGAGCCCCTCACTCCCCGGGTAATTGCGGCTGCGCTGCTCATCACCGCGGGCATGCTCGTGCTGATCTGGAAATAAGTCCTTATTTTTGACCGTGCCCTTTGATGGCGTCCATAACGAGAAAGCGCTGCTGCTGCAGGTATCCCAGGGGGACCGGGAAGCATTTCAAATCCTTTACACGGCCTTTTATCCCGATGTGCAGCGCTATATTTCCCTTTTTGAGCCGGAGAGGCGGATCCAGGATGAGCTCACGCAGGATGTCTTCGTACGGATCTGGGAAAAAAGGGGCAGGCTGGCGGAAGTGGAATCTTTTAAAGGGTATCTATTCCTGGTAACACGGAATGTGGTGTTCAATTTTATCCGCGCGCTCAAGGTTCGTCAGCGCGTGAAGGAACTAGATGAGACTGCCGCGACGGTGACAGGCGGCCCTGAAAATGAACTGCTGTTCAAGCAATATTACCAGTTGGCCTTGCAAGCCATGGAAAGGCTCCCTCCGGGAAGACGTAAGATATTGAAAATGAGCATAGAAAATGGCTTAAGCCTGGATGAGATCGCGGCCGAACTCCGGATCTCGAAATCCGGGGTCAAAAAGCAACTCTATGCCGCGACGACCTTTATCCGCCAGTATTTGCAGGAACACGGCGAGATTACGCTGGCCCTGGTCATCTTCCTTTCCCTGTTCGAAGGATAAAAATTCTTTGGTCCGGGGTGTCCTTTTGCGCTCCTGATGTGTCTTTATGGTAACACCTTATTTTTATGAGATTACAGGAAGCTCAGGAATTTGTCGCGCGTTTCAATCAGGGAGCATACAGTCCTGAAGAAAACGCGGCCTTCCTCGAGTGGCTAAGTGCGGCGAGCGAAAATGAGTTGACCATTATTGCAGATACGCATGAGTCCATGCATGGAAGTTGGGTGCTACTAGCACGCCCTTCCGATGAATGGGTCAGGCAAATGGAGCGCAAGCTCGACGGGATTGAAGAAGGGACGGTCCCGGTAGTACCGTTGAGGAAGAAAAGCGCCGGAAGGGTCCGGTGGGTTGCAGCGGCTTCGGTGGCGATCCTGTTATCGGCTGGGTCATACTATTTTTATGCCCACCGTTTGCAAGTGAGCCCCGCGGCGGAATATGGGCAATCCCTGTCCATGACCGTTAGTAGCCCCCGTGGCGGCGGTCAAAAAGCGATCGAGCTGCCGGATGGCAGCAAGGTCTGGCTGAACCCCGGATCCGTATTACAGTATCCGAAACAGTTTGCAGACGGGCAGCGGCTGGTGGCGCTCGAGGGGGAGGCATTTTTTGATGTGACCGGGACTGCGGCGCGGCCCTTTCAGGTCCGGATAAAGGATGCGGAAGTGGATGTCCTGGGGACTTTTTTCGATGTAATGGCCTATGCGGACGAGGAATCGGCCAGAACGACCGTGTTGAGCGGGTCGCTAAAGATCACCGGCGGTCACCAGACTTTCGTCGTGGGTCCGGGTGAGGAAGCTGTGATCAGCCATCCCTCGCCGGGAGCCGAGGCTGCTATTGCCCTGCATTCGGGGGTCGACGTTCAGCGGATCCTTGACTGGAAGGCAGGGATCTATCGTTTCAAGGCCACCGACCTGCGGACGATCCTGCGGGTTCTCGCTAGGAACTATAATCTGACGATTCAATATCGGCCCGGTACACCCGATCCCGTGATCAGTGGTTCGCTTGACCTGCATAAGGAACTGAAGATCTTGCTCGAACAATTAAGTGAAATATTGCCGCAAACCATTCATATCACATCCGACGAAAAAGTATTGACGGTTTCATCCACCTGACCATATTCGTTTTCCATAGCCATTGAACCGAGTCCAACAGCAGTTACAGCCGCGGTCATGGGTAGATAAATAAGTATTTATTTTATATCTACTCCTGATTTGTTGGCTGTAACTTTATCGTATCCAAACCACTCGCTTAATGGTTCTCCCGAAACCGGCTGTTCCCTTTATCATCCTATTATGCTTCCTGCAAAGCCGGCCCGGATATTGTCAGTCCCCTGCCCGGTTTACGTTAACGGAAAATAATGCGCCTTTCAGTAAGGTCATGGACGACCTGCAATCCATTGCGGGCATTACCTATCTGGGCATGACAGATCTTGCCGAGCAGGGTCATCCGGTGACCTTCACGGTCCGTAGCGCCACGCTCAGACAAGTCCTGGATCTTTGCTTCAAAGGGCAACCGTTCAAATACCGAATGGTCGCCGGAGCGGTGACGATCCTGCCGTTGGATGCACCGGAAAAGAAGGTCCTCATCAGCGGCCGTATCTTTGGGCAAAGCGATGAACCGCTTGCGGGCGCGACCGTGCAGGTAAAAGGAGGCGGCCTTCCAGCCGTAGCGACCGACGACAGCGGCCGTTTCCGGATCATGGTCCCGGATGGGGCGTTGCTCCTCGTCAGCAGCGTGAACTACGAGGCGCAGGTGGTCCGGGTAAAGGCAGGAAAGGACGTCATGCTCCAACTGTGGCAAAAGATCAACGAACTCGGTGATGTCGTCGTGGTGAGCAACGGATACCAGCATATGCACCGGAAAATGACGACTGGTTCATTTGATGAGATTGGGAATGAGTTGGTTAACCGGCGTGTCGGGCCGAACATCCTCGATC
>DATNBP010000038.1:0-9533 GCA_035572015.1 Puia sp.
GTTTATAAAAATGTAGGGTCGATGAAAAGGGGCAGGCGCGGACGCCGCGGCTCAATGAGCGGGCGACGACGCAGAACTCACGGGCGGCCGCGCTCAACGCACGCGCAGGCAAGTCAATTTCCCATCCATCGTACTGACGACATAGCGCCCGGCGCCCAGCGGCGTGATGCCATTGACCATGCAATTCGAAGTCTTGTAACGCCACAACAGATGGCCGTCGTTTGCGGCAAGCGCCCAGACCGTTCCGGAATTCGTGGGCACGAGGAGAATGCCGTTGTATTCCCGCAGCGCGGTGGGCGCGAGCTCGTAGCCCAGCCCTACGGGGGCCCGCCAGGAGACTTGCAGGGAATCGGCTTTTGTGGACACGCCGATCACTACCCCTTCCATGGTCTTGACATACACCAGCGCGCTGTCGGTGGAAAGCCCCATCGATTCGCGGACTTTGAGGTGTGGCGCGCGGGACCGCCAGATCACCTGGCCGGATGCGGCATCCAGTGCGGTCATGATATTGTCGGGGGCGACGATGAAGATGCGGCCATTCGTCGCCACGGGCCAGCAGGCGGCGGGGGAGAACATCCGGTTGGACGAACCGCTGGTCCATGACCAGAGGAGCCGGCCAGTTTCCTTGTCGAGCGCGTAGAAATCGTTGCCCCAGCAGCCGAAATAAATATTGTTGCCGTAGATGAGCGGCTTGTCGACGACAAAACCCTTTACGTCGTCAAAATCCCACAACAGTTTTCCCGTCGCGAGTTGCAGCGCGCGGAAGTGGCCGTCGGAACCGCCGATGTAGACAGTGCCGCCGGCGATCACCGGGCAGGCGACATCGGGTTTGCCGGTTGCGAATGTCCAGACAGGCTTGCCGTCGCGAAAACAATAAATATTCCGGTCGGTGGAGGCGACTACGATATAACCCCCGGCGGCGGCGGGCGTGGAATAAATCTTCCCGCCCGTGCGGTAGGCCCAAACCTTTTTGCCCGTCCGGGGATCGAGTGCGAAGATCCAACCGTCGGTATCGGTGCCGATGATGTAATCGGCGCTGCTGTGACCGCGGCCGGCGGCAGGTTCATCGGTTGCGATGATCGTCCCGGTCCCGATATCGCTGCGGGCCTGGTAGACCCACCGGGTACTGACCTGCGGATAATCGGCATTGATCCGGAAAGAGGGACGCGCATAGTGCGCCGTGTCGCTTGCAAAATGGTGATCGTACAGCACGGCGCGCGCCCAGACGGGGCCAACGGGCTGGCTGGGTCGTTTCTGCCGGTAGAGGACAGAGTCGCCTTGAATGGTGACAATATTGTAGCCGCCGATCGTGTCACGGGCCCGGAGGTTGCTCCGCCCCATGATGCCGGGCACACCCTCGAAATTCAGCAAGTGGTTGGAATGACCGTGACCGCAAATGATCAGCTGGAGGTTGTGCTGCTTGAGGATGTCCATCGCCTCGTACCAGTTGTTTTGCGAGGAGTCCTGCGGGTAATGGTTGAAGTAGACGACCGGCATGTTGGCATTGGACGGGCTGCGCAACACGGAATCGAGCCACACGATGTCCTCGTGCGGGACCTGCCCGGGACCCATGCGCATGTTGGGGCCGCAGGCCGTACCGACGAACAGCAGGCCGCCATACCGGAAGGTCGAGGTCTCGGCCCCGAAGATGGTCCTGAAACTATTCGCCCCGCTCTCGCTCCAGTTGGCGTCATGGTTGCCGGGGATGATATACCAGGGTTTGTTGAGGCTGTCGAGAATGGTCTTCGCCTGCTGCAGCTCCGCGTCCGCCCCGAACTCGGTGATGTCGCCGGTTATGATCACAAACTTCAGCTCCGCGTTGCCGTTGATGTCGCGGACCGTGTTCTCCAGGTCGGTGACCGCGGTAGGCGCGCTGCCGATATGTGTGTCGGAGACATGGGCAAATTCAAAATCGCGTTGGGCCGACGCGGGGGTCAGGATGAGGCAGCAAGCCGCTGCCAGGAGAAAAAGGTACTTCATGCTGACCTGCAAGTTAGGGGTTTATTCCCTGCCGCGTGAGCGTCTTGCGTTACCGTGCGAAGTGAGGGGCCGATCGGATGGCAGCGTTGTCGAGGTTTCCGTCCCGAAGCCGGCTGCAAAACGACAAAAAGGGCGGACACCTGCAACCGCCCTTTTTGTATTCGTTCGGAGACTCCACTCTTTGCGCCGTCTATTGCACGTCGATCTTGCGGGAGATCCGTTTGGCCTCGTCCTTTTTCGGAAGGGTCAGTAGCAGGATCCCGTTTTCGTAGCGCGCCTGCGCCTTGTCTACATCGACGGTCCGGTCGACGGAGAAGCTGCGCGAGAAGGACCCCGTGCGGAACTCACGCCGGACCCATCTCTTGTCCTGGGCCGGGGCTTTTTCTTCCTTGTGCTCGAAGGAGACAGTCAACGTGTCGTCGGCGTAGCTCAGCTGGAAGTCCTCTTTCCTGAGACCGGGCGCCATCAATTCCAATTCATAGGCCGAGTCCGTTTCCCGGATGTTGACCGGGACCCTGGAATCCGCGGGCAGGCCATTGAAGCCCCAGATTCGGTCATCGAAAAAGCGGTTCAGATTGGTTTGGAAGAGTTCGTCTACAACACTTCCAAATGCGGCCGGACGGCTGTCCGTTCTTTTGATGATGTTGTTCATAATTCCTCCTTTTTTGGATTAAAAAATGCTTGGCAAGGGGAATGCCAGGCCGCGGGAAGGCGAAAAAATGACATTTCGGGTGAAAAAAATGCAGGGAAGGTGAAAAAAATGCGGCGTGCGCTGCCAAAAATTCGGGGGGGGCCGGCTGCCGGCAGGGTGGCTGGCCTGACGTGGTTGCGGGCGGTGTCTATTGCTGTTCGCTGTGGGGGACCACCCGCCGCTCCACGGCCCGCTTGAACTCCGGCAGCCTGACGGCGCAATCCTCGCCGCGGAGCAGGAGATTGTAGCTCGAATGGTAGGACTTCCCGGGGCAATCGACCACGAGCGTCTTGTTGAGGATCAGCTGGAATGCCTGCACGCTGCTATCCTTCCCGTTCATGGTGATCCCGCCAAAACTGGCCCTGAGCGTATCCCCGGCGCCATCCAGGTCGAGCAATTGTGAATATTCGTTGTAATCGTAGTTCTTCAAGGTGACGAGGAGCTGGTGGCCGCGGACCATGTGCCGCAAGCAATCGGTAACAGGGATGGTGACCGTCACCGCGGCCTGGGGATAGTCGTGGTCGACGAGACCGGCGGCGGCGTTGAGTCGGGTGGGCGCGAGGAGGTCGGTAAAAAGGAAGATCAGCACCAGGAGAAAGAATAGCGCGGCGGAGAGTTTGCGGAAGACGGACCGGACCTTTGGGTTCCCGATGACCTTTAAGGCCAGCAGCTCCTGCATGAATTTATCCGCGCCGGCGGGACGTCGGTCATCCGGCGAGCGGACCGGCGTGGACCAGGCTCCGTCGGGGTTGGAGAGATAGAGGACGGTGGCGAGGTCGGCAGCATGCTCCCGATCCCAGGCGTTCATAAAATGCCGCGCGTCCGCCTCGAGGTCCTTGTTCTTCCGGGTATCGTGAGCAAAGAGTATAAAACTCTGCGTATGGATCTGCATCAGTTTGTCCCGCGCCCGGCCCGCTTCGTTGACAAGGATATCGTCCGAGTTGCGGAGCAGTTCCAGGACGGCCCGGCGTGCGGCCAGTTCCTCCTCCAGGCCGAGCGCCTGTAACAGGCCGAGACGGACCCTGGGAGGGATCGCACCCGTCGATGTCGCCAGCCACCCGATCTGCGAGAACCGCAACAGCGAACCAAAGTGCAGCTTGTGCAGCGCACCGCGCTGCTTCAGCACGGCGGCGCCGACGGCAAGGGTAACCTCCCAGCGCACGGTGGGAAAGACCGCCAGCGCGCAGAGCCATTGAAAAAGGTCCTCGTCGTCCAGCCATTCGTGAATATCCGCAACACCCGGGCTATCGGTCGGGACGCCAAAATCGAAGGCTTCGCCGAACGCGGCGGGAATATCGCCGGTCTCAAAGTCGATCCATCGGGCGTCGCCATGTCGTTGTTCGAGCTGGTACCGGCTGAGACGTCGCGTGGAACCATCCGCCCGGAAGCTGTCTGAGGCATCGCCCAGGTAATAGTGGACGGGCAGCGAATATTTTGCGAGCGTGCGGCCCAGGTAGCGGTAGAGGCCGGCCCGCAGGGGATTGCGGCTGTCGATAAGGAAGACGTATTCAGGCCGGCGGTGGATCGCTTCGTAAACCGGCGTCAGGAGGCCATCGGCACGGATCGACTCGCTGATCGTTTGGCGGATCGCCAGGCGGCTATATTCCGTCGGCTGCGGCTGCGCGAGATCGCGGGCGATATGGGCGAGGACGGGAAGGTCGCGGATCAGCCGGTCCCGCGTCGGCAAAGGGATGTCCAGCAGACCGAAGTCAGAGTCGATCCTGTCGATATCGACATGCGGCCTGGAGCGGGAGCGGCGCAGGGGAAAAAAGGTGAGGGAGAGGATAAAGGCCGCGGATCCCAGGACGAACAGCCAGGCAAACGTAGACGAGTGTACGCTGTTGACTTTTTCGATCTCTGGACCGGTGGGGACGGCAATGCTGTAGTCTTTTGGATCGCGGACGATTGGCTTCTGCGTTTTGAGGACAAAGGTCCGGGCGTTGGAGACGGCCGGCTCCGGTGCAACGGAGTCGCTGTGTGCGGTGACGGAGATCGCCGGCGCGTTTACTGGCTTTGGGTAGAGATGCATCAGGAGCATCCGGAAACCGATCGCAAAGAGCAGGAGGCCCATCAGCCAGGCATAGTACCCGCGCGAGGAAATGCGAAGAAAATGAGTGGCCGTCTTTTCGGTGATATAAGGATTGTTGACCGGGTCCTCGGGCGGCACGTGTTTGGCCGGCCCGGGTGTCGTGTATTTGTCGTACAGTTGGTAGAACCGCTGCTGGTCTCCGCTGTTGCGGCAGATCACCGGGGCGAGAAGGTATTTGAGTTCCTCCCGGGTGCCGTTGAATTGTCTGAAGATCGCCGCGAACTCGACATAGTCGTTCGGGGACAGCTGGAAGCCGGCCTTTCGGAGGATCCCGAGCAGCTCATCAAACGCGATATTCAGGGCGGCGTCATCCATGCTTCACGGGTTAAGCATCCGGGCGAGGTCATCCTTGCCCTTGATGAGGATCGGCAGATATTTGGTGAGCGCCGCGTCGAGGATGAGCTCGGAGCCAAAGAAGAATTGCCTGTCCAGCACCTGATCTTCTTTCAGGACGCGCATCCAGTCGATGCACTCCGAGGTGGAAGGGCGTTTGCTGATATTCGGGTATTGATGGAAGCGAAAGAAGTCGTCGACGCGACGGTCGATGTCGGCATATTCGTCCTCGCTGACGTCGAGGCGGCGGACGATGATCTCGAAGAGGCGCTGTTTGTCGGGGAAGTCGATATGGTAGTAGATGCAGCGGCGGAGAAAAGCGTCGGGGAGATTCTTTTCGAAGTTGCTGGTGAGTATGATGATGATGTTACGGCGTTGGGTGTCGGCTGTCAGGCGGACGCGCTCGTCGAGTTCGGCGATCTCGAACTCGTAGTATTCGACCTCGTTGAGGAGGTCGTTAGGGAAGTCCCGCGGCGCCTTGTCGATCTCGTCGATGAGGACGACGCTGCTCCGGGGCTCGTCCGATATCCCGCTTCTGTTCAGGATCGCCGGGCTCAGCGTGAGGTCCTTGCGCCCGACTGCACCTGCGATGGCCAGGCCCAGGGCCCGCAACTGGATGAAGTCCTCGGTCGACTTGTGGTGATCGGCGGCCGCGCGGCTCTCCCGGAAATGGGCGATCGCGTCGTAGTGGTAAAAAAGGTCCTTTGCCGTGCTGGACGTCTTGGTGTTGTAGACCAGCGGTTGCGGCAGGAAGCCATTCGATTTGGCGAGTTGATCGGCCGCCCAGAAGGCAAACTGGGTCTTGCCCGTGCCAGGCTCCCCGGTCAGCAACAGCGGGCGCTTCAGCATGAAGGCGACTTCGAGGGCGTTGAGCAGGCCCGGCGAGGGGAGGTAATTTTCCGCAGCATTATTGATGTCGAGGTTGCGCAGTTTGATCATGGGATCAGGAGGGTTTAGCCTATAATGGTGTTGATTTCCAACCAATATAAGGAAAAATAAGGGAATGTGCGGATGCTGTCGCAATGGTTTTGTGCTGCCGGCTTCGGCGGGCGGCCCGCGTTCGGTAAAGGTTCGGCGGGCGGCCCACCTTCGCTAAAGCTTCGGCGGGCGGCCCACCTTCGCTAAAGCTTCGGCGGGCGAAGGCAAAGGGGGTGGCATTTATTCCGATCTCAGACTATTCACCGGGTTGGCGCTGGCCGCCCGAACGGTTTGGAAACCGACCGTCAGCAACGCGATCACTATCGCGGCAAATCCGCCCATCACATAAATCCACCAGGGCATCGTCGTCCGATAGGCAAAGTCCTGCAGCCATTGGTGAATACCCCAACCGGCGAGCGGTGCGGCGATAAGCATCGCGACCAGGACCAGTACGATGAATTCCCGTGAAAGGAGAGATACGAGATCGGGGACGCTTGCACCAAGCACCTTCCGGATACCAATCTCGCGGATGCGTTGGTTGGATGTGAAAGCTGCGAGACCAAAGAGGCCCATACAGGAAATAAAAATAGCGATGCCCATGCCGATGTTCACCATCCACGCGGTCTGATGCTCCCGTTGGTATAGCCTTGCAATCGTTTCGTCGAAGAAGCGGGGATCGAATTGCTCCTTAGGATAGTTTCTTGCAAAGAGCGCTTCCATCCGGCCCAGTATCCTCTTGATCGAGCCGCCGGATAGATTGGCGCTGGCTAGTTTGACGCTAAGCAGTCCGCCGGCGTCGCGCTGATAAGTGAAGAAGAAGGGTCCGATCTTGTCACGCAAACTGGTCGAATTGAAATCCTTTACGACGCCGAGTACAGGGCCGATAACTCCGCCGAGCGCGCTGCTCACCCGATGCCCAACCGCGTCAGCCGGACGGCTAAAGCCGAGTGCCTTTGCGGCGGATTCATTGATGATGAATGCCCGGTACCCCGTAGCGGGTGTCCTGCCCATCCTGAGGGAATCGGACGGTAAGAAATTTCTGCCGGCGATCAGGGTCATTCCATATAGGGGGATAAAGCCGGTGTCGATGAAGTCATAACCAGCGTCGATCCGCACATAGGTGGCTCCCCTGTTCTCGAGTACGGTTCCGTTATGGCCGCGGGCTTCGGGGCTGTTGCTGCTGAAGCACACTTGCCTGACGCCGCTGATCCTGCTGATCTCCGCGGCAAGCGCGGTCCGTTGGTTCCATTCTCCCCCCGGCAGACCGATCGTGACAATGGCATCTTTTTTAAAACCCAGATCGGTGTTGATCATGTAGCGGATCTGTCGCCCCATCATGATCGTCCCCAAAATAAAGACCATGCTCACGGCAAACTGGAAAACGATGAGACCTTTACGCAGGTAACTACTGGCGTTTAAGTGCTGACTGCCCTGACCCCGCAGGGCGATCACCGGAAGGAAGGACGACAGGGCGCGGGCGGGATAGTATCCCGCCAGCAGGCAGGTGAGGGTGATCGTGAGGCCGATGAAGACCCAGGTGCTGGGATCGGCGATCCGGAACCTGACGCCTTCCGGGAGGCCCGACGGGCCGGACCGCAGCCCTCCCTGCAGGGCGGTGATGACGGGATTCGCCAACAAAAGCGCGAGTGCCGCGGCCACAACGACGATGATCCCGGTTTCGCTGAGGAATTGCCATACGAGGCCGGCACGGCTGCTGCCCAGCACTTTTCGGACGCCGACTTCCCTTGCCCGGAGAACGGCCTGCGCCGTGGAAAGATTGACAAAGTTGATGACCGCAATCAGGAGGATAAACAGGGCGATGCCGGCCAGGGCATAAAGCGTCGGTTTGTGCGCCCGGCGGCCATAGTCGTCCCCGAATGCGCTGTTGAAGTGAATATCCGCAAGGGGTTGGAGTTTGAGGCCGCCTTTGGAATCACCTATGAATGGTTCGTGCAGCTTAAAGAAAGCGGGAAATTGCTTTTCCACCTGCGCCACTGTTGTACCGGGGGACAGTTTCACGAAAGCGTTGGCGCTGCTTTCGAACGCATTCCATCCGCTGATGTCGTTTCGCACCCAGCTATGACCGATCGTGGAATACGAAATAAGGTCGGTGAAGGCGAAGTCGCTGTTCTGTTGCCACTCTTCGACAATACCGGATACGGAGACCGTCAGCGAATCGTAATAGACCACGGAACGGCCCATCCAATCGGCAGGGCTTCCATGGCCAAAATAGCGCGTTGCCTCTGACTTGGTGAGTACCACTGAAAACGGCGCCTTCAGGGCCGTTGCGGGATTGCCCGCCAGCCATTTATGATGGAAAATCTCGAGATACTCGGGGTCGGCAAAGGCGATGTGCTGTCGCTGACCTTCCTGGATGCCGGGAAAGACCCGGTCCGGTTTACCCGTTCCCGGTATCAACACTTTGCAGTCATCCGTGTAAATGCCGGCAACGGTACTGAAACCGGTGGCCTCCCGCCGCAAATCGGCAGCAAGCGGTGGCGGCAAGGAAGCCCCCTCATTAATTTTTCCGTCGGAACCGATCGTCCACACGCCAATACGGTAGATCCGGTCGCGATCGGCGTGGAAGGTGTCATAGCTGAATTCAAAGCTCACATACAGGTAGATCACGAGACAGGACAGAATCCCCAGGGTGAGGCCGAGGATGTTGATCATCGTGGTCAACTTGTGCCTGCCGAGCCGGCGCAAGGGGAAAGGCAGTAACTTTTCAAGCATGATGTAGTAGGATGTGCCATTTTACCCGCCAACTTGAAGCCAATTTAAAAATTGTTGACAACCAATGGTTTGTTGTTTGCGCAGGTTCGCGGCCCGTCCTATTTCGATACAGTCGGTGTCCGAACCGCTAAAGGTGCGGGTATGTTTTCCCCTACTGTATCGTCGGATTGGCCTCCAGCGTGTTCCTGATCCTCACCTGGATATCCTGCAAGTGGTACTTCGTCATCCGGTCCGTCACCTTTGGCAGGGCCGCGGCGACTTCGCGTTGGATTGCCAAAATATCGGCGCGCACCAATGAAAAGCCATCGGTCTCGGTCTGGTCCGCCTTCGTGGACAGCAGGATATTTTGCAGCGAGCCGATATAGGACTTCTGCAAATTGCGCCGGTAGGCGTCGATGACGCGGCCGGAGGCCAGATCCCCCCAGATCCCCCGGTGGATCACGGCGAGGTAGTCCTCGACAGGGTAAGCCCGGGCGCCGAACTGCCGCTGATTGGCCAGGAGCCGGTCGATGGTGGCGATATCGAGCAACTTATTCAGCACCGCACCTGCAGGTCTTCGACGGATCGTAATTGGAGGGTTGTGATTTGCTTTCAAATTAATGGGTACCTTCGGTCATAGACGCCAGTTGTTATTGGGTTTTTCGTAACCCTCCAGCGAACCCCTTAGAGGTCAGAAGGCGTGAGGAGTCTATCTTGCGCAGGTTTCCAACGATGAGGGAGAAGTTCTTTGACATCTTTCTGCTTTGAGGTAGGGAGGCGCTTCAGTACATCAGCCAGGCGCCCGTCGGT
>DATNBP010000039.1:0-26827 GCA_035572015.1 Puia sp.
TCCCCTCTGGCACGAATGCGGCATTCAACGGTACACCTGCTGGGTTAGCGAGATGCAAAAGAACGACTTCCCCGCACTGCCGGTATTCCAGGACAGGAACCTGTTGGTCACGATCTCCTTTTTCCGGAACGAAGCGGATTACGCCCAAAAAATGAAACTTCTCCGGTCAAAAGAATCCCCCGCCTTTCTCGCTGACTTTCTCGACGCCGTAACGACAAAATCTTCCCTGGTATTATACCCGACGACGCGGACAGCTCAGCGACGGCAATAAAACACTAATTTTGGGCCATGACCGGCTTTCAATTTGCTCCGATATGCTGAAGAAAAATGCCGCCCGTGCCGCCTATTGCCCAGTCGACTATGCCTTCCAGCGCATCGGCGGAAAATACAAGGGGAGGATCCTTTGGGCGCTCAGAAACGACAGCCTGAGATTCGGCGAACTAAAGAAAGCCATCGAAGGGGTTTCGACCAAGATGCTGACCCAGGCCTTGAAAGAGCTCGCAGCCGATCGGCTGATCCGACGAAAAGTCTACAAGGAAGTTCCGCCAAAGGTCGAGTATTCACTGACCGATACAGCGAAAGCGCTCGTGCCTTCGATAGACCAATTGAGGATATGGGCAGAAACGCAGATCGGGCGGTCCGAATAGCGTCGCGCCGGTCCGCCGAAGTAAGTCCAGGTGCGTTATATTTGAAAGGCTGCGATGGGCCAGGATCGACGATTGCCGCGCCGAATAACCCGCAGCGGCTTACTTTTTTTGATGCTCCCACCAAATCCCGGCTATCACCAGGCCCATCCCGGAAAAGGTGTATCCGGTCAGCGGTTCATGCGTAAAGACAGCGGAGATGAGGAAGCCGAAAACCGGGCATAGAAATAGCCAATAGGAAGACCTCGCCGCATCCGCTTTCAACAACCAAAGCCACAACCGAACCGCCACGATGGAAACCACGATGGCCAACCACAATACGCCGGTCCACGTGCTTGCCACCCAGTGATTAGCCGCAGGCCGGTAAGTGACCGCTACGAGCGGGATGATGAACAAGGCACCGAACAGGATCTGCCAGCCGCTGATCGTGAGCAAGGAAAGGCCCCGCCAATCGGTCCGCGCAAAATATATGACGCTCATGGAGTAAATGACCACGGCCACCATCAGGATGCCCAACCCCGCCGGCGTGGCCATGCTGTCGCGGATAAGGGGCCAGGCAGCGATGGTGACACCGGCCAGGCAAATGACAAGACTAAACACGGTTACCGCGGCCGGCTTGCGCTTGTCCAGGAACGAAGTCCCCAGGTTGATGACGATCGGCGCGATTGCAACCGATAGCGCACCCAGCCCCGCGGATATCTGTTGCATGGCCAACACATACAGGCTAAGATAAAGGCTGTTCGCCAGGAGGCCGTAGATCGCTATGGACCGCCACTCACGGCCCCTCGGCAGCCTCAGCCGCAGGATCAGATGACAGATGACGACCATGATGATCCCCGCACAGGAAAATCGCACGAGGCAAATATTAAAGGGCTGGCTGCCCGCCAATGCGATCTTCGTCGCCGTCGAGGCGGAAGGCCATAAGATCGAGAAAACAATACCCGCGGCCAACGCGGCCCGCGGCGTGGATGTTGGGTTCATGTTTCGTTAGGCGGTTCTTCGAATCCGCCCATTACCTGCGGACACCGGGCAACGCCCGGGCGCGGCAAATCTAAAAATCTTACCCGAAATTTTGATCGGATTTGCGCATTTTCCCGTAATTTTGCCTCCCAATTGTACAATATGTCTCTGTAGCTCAGTTGGTAGAGCAGCTGACTCTTAATCAGCGGGTCCACGGTTCGAGCCCGTGCGGGGACACAGAACAGGAAGCACTCAGGAGGTAATCTTAAGTGCTTTTTCATTTTGTGCCTGACATCAGGTTTTGGGTGGCGCCACCCTTCAAAGCCACCCCTTGCCTCAAGACGCATCCTCGATCCGTTTGACCTGCTTGGACGCCTTTTGCCTTGACGGATCTCTCCCGAAACGATAAGAAAATGTCAACGTCGCCCTGGCGCCCACCGTGCGAAGAAACAGATTGATAATCAGATCATCGCTGCTTCTTAAGACTGCCCGCTTCCGGCTATTGAAAATGTCAATGGCATTGCAACTCAGCGAAGCCCTATTTCCGGCGAAGTCATACTTCGCAGCTCCGTCCATTCCAAAATTTGCGCGGTATCTGTCCTGAAAATTCATATACGGAGCCTTATAATCTGCGTGGATTTGAAAGGCCAACCGCTGTATCAGTCTTACATTCGTAGTGATGTTTGCATTCCAGCTGATCCCGTTATTGGCGGCTATCCCATATTGCGGGGCCGCGGCATTATACCGGTCAAAGATATTGGCGTTCGCCGTCAGATCCCAACCCTTCAAAATATCAAAAACTCCAATAATTTCCAACCCGGTGGTGATAGCGCGCTTTAAATTTTCGGGTATCGTAGTTGTTTCATCGTTAACCGGGAGCTCTTGAATAGGATGAACCGCATTAGTGACCGTGTTATTATAGATGCCGGAGGTAAAGGATATATGTGGCCAGGTTTTTATATAGTCAAAACCGAGGTCAATAACGCCCGCCGGTTTTAACCTCGGATTACCCTGGTTGTAGTTGGTCGGGTCGGAAAAATCCGTTGTGGAATTGAATTGCCTTACCGATGGCTCCGAAATCCGGCGGGCGAACGTGAACTGCAGCCGGGTATTGTTTTTGAGCTTTTCGGCGAGCAGCACACTGGGGTATATTCCTTTGACCGCCACGATCACCGGGATGGCAACCAGTATATTAGTTGAATCATAACTCATAAAGGTGGCGTCAAGGCGACTATCTTCTCCTCTTACCCCAGCCTGGTAGCTAAAATGACCGATCTGGTTACTTAGGTTCAAATAAACGGCATTAACCTGGTTATTGCTGGTAAAAAGGTCCGTAAGGGCATATTGCGGTGTCTCGCCTTGGCTCAAAATCGAGTAAGCGTATTGGTCATTGCTCCCAAGAGTAATCTGGCTGCGGTAACCGGCTGAAAATTGTCCCGCCTTGCCTACTGGCAAAATATAATCAGCCTGTATGTTATAATTGGTCGCCTTGTGCCTTGTATCACTTATTAACGGGGTATCCAACTTGGCTGACGGAACACCATTCACCGGGTTATAGCGGGTGCTATAGTACTGGTAATCCCTGAAACTGCCGTATGCAAACGCGAAGTTGAACGCAAGTTCTTCTTTTGGCCTCTTCCAATGCTGCTTGAAGTCGATATCCAGTTCATAGCTGCTGCCGTTATTGTTAACGGTATTGAAGCGGTTGAAGGACTCGATCAGGGCGTCGGCTGCATTGCCGTGAGTAAAGCTCAGGAACTGGTCCTCATGCGAGTTGCGCGAATTAAAACTTGCGGACAACTCTAACGCACTCCCCGGCGTAATTGAATATTCGATACCGCCTTTTAGAAACTGTATGATGTCCCGGGTAACGTCCGGAAATGTCTCCGAGGTATGCACGACAGAGTCGGTCGGTTGTAGAAAAACGTAGCGCTGGTAACCGGTGGTGACGGTATTTCCATCCTTAAGGCTATAGTTTCCGTAAACGTTTGCTTTGCCAGCCTGGTAACTCAGGCTGGCATCGAAGTTAAAGTTGTCGTTGGTACCGCCGGCGATATCGGCAGAGCCGTTTAATCCGGGCCTGCTGTTCCTTTTTAAAATAATGTTGATAACTCCCTCACCGTTGGCTTCGTAGCTGGCTGGCGGGTTGGGGATTACTTCTATGCTTTCGATTGCGTTGGCCGGTATCGATTTGAGTAGCCGGGCAATATTGCCATTTCCAATAATCGACGGTTTTCCATCAATAAGGACGTTGACATCGGAAGATCCGCGTAGATTCACATTGCCGTTCCCGTCAATTTGCAAGGTTGGGATATTTTGAAGCAAATCCGCCGCATTCCCCCCTTTGCTGACAAGGCTCTGGTTAACTGAAGACACCCTTTTCCCTTTGACAGTTTGTAAGGCCTGCTTTTTAGCGGCGACGATGACCTCTTCCAGAACATTGTTATTTGAGGCAGTCATCAGTAGCGTGCCTGCATTTAAATCACCGGTGGCGGAATTGATCACTATATCTTCTTTGAGAATATTATACCTGACAGCGCTCACCCGGAGGCTAAAAGTCCCGGCAGGCACGTTTTCGAGCACGAAATGACCGCTTGTATCGGTATGGGTCGCTTTGACAGCGGCTTTAGTTTGCTGATTTAATAACGATACGGTCGCATACGGGACAGGTTCATGGGTAACCGAATCTGTTAGCGTTCCAAATATTCTCATAGTTTCCTGTCCGTAACCGCTGAACGAAATAAGCAGAAGTGCAGCCGCCATGATTAACAGATACAATTTCATGGAGATGATTATTGATGCATAAAAGAAGGCCTGTAGACACAGACCCTCGTCCGTTAATAAAACTGTCACATGAGAAAACATTTTTGGCGCCTAAAACAGCTGTTCCGCCGGCGGAGTCACGCCTTTTAGCCGCAGGTAAATGGTAGTTTGGCCGCGCTGATGGGTCTGATGTTCAAATGCCTTTCCAAATAGTGAGCTTCTTGTCACACCGTCGTGCTTGCCAAACTTTGTGATCCCCTGCAATTGTTCCGGCGTCATATTTCGAAGTGTGCTTATTACCCAGTCGTAGCTATCCATTACAGCTTTGGTGACTGCTTCCTTGGTCGGAGACACGGATTTTTCATTGACATTATGAGCGGCGGCAGTTTCACCAACCGGATTTGCTTTATCACTGGCGACACTGGCGAAAACATAGTTGGCATCCGAGATATGAAGCATTTGCTGAGCAAAAGACCGGGTGTCCGGCGTTGGTTTGAATCCGTAACCATCTTCGGGCATGGCATCCAGGTACGCTTTGGTATATGATTTAGCCCGCTGCCATTCGGCTACCATTTGCGACTGCGTAAATTGAGCGAATACTGAAGAGCTGGCAAAACACAATGCCAGGTGGCTAAACAAGACTGCTGCTTTTTTCATAATTGCGTTATTTATCCTAAAACTATTTGGTCAGCAGCCAAACTTAAAATCACTTCGATAAAAGGGGCCATTATTTCGATGCCCTGTGTTTTGCACCTTTTTGCCCCATTGCCTTGATTTGCCCGGCAAATGCAGAGAAAATTGGCCCAACGGCATAAAATAGTGTCGGAAGACGCAAAAACGTCGGTATTTTTATACATGAAGATTTGGAAACAGGCGCCCAGTCTTACTCAGCTCCAATTGCTTACGTGGATCGCCGTGTTCTTATTGATATTATTCTCCGTGTTGCCGATGAATGGTTGGCTAAAATCCATTGTCTCAACCGTAGTCAACACAACATCCTATGCAATCATTATTTATGGGAATATCCTGGTCTTATATCCGGTGTTCTATCAAAAAAGAAGGTTCGTATTGTACGGCATATCGGTTGCATTGTTCTTAGTCTTAATTGGAATTTTAAAAGGTTACGCAGGCACAATTCTCTATGAATATTTTCATTTGATAAAACGAGAGCCCATTGATTTTCGCGAATTGCTGAATTATGTTCCCGGCGGTATCCTGATCTATGTGCTCAGCCTGGTATTTCGTATCGCTATAGCCTATTTTACTTTAAAACGGCAGACAGAGGAGATTCTTTTGCAAAAGAGCCAGGCTGAGCTTAACTTGCTCAAATCGCAGGTTCAACCGCACTTTCTTTTCAACGCGTTGAACAGTATTTACTACCGGGTCTACAAAGCTGATCCCTCGTCGGCCGGCCTGATAGAACGCCTGGGGGATATTATGCGCTATTTTGTTGATGAAAGCCTGAAGGATGAAGTGCCCGTGTCCACAGAAGTTGCATTTATAGAAAACTATATCGCGCTGGAAAGAATTCGCATCCGGCATGGCGCCTCTGTCCATTTCGAAAAATCCTACGACGCGGACTTGCAGATCCCTCCCATGCTCCTGATGACCTTTGTTGAAAATATCTTCAAACATGGGATCGACAAATCGCTAAAGCAAAATCAAATAACCATTTCATTGGTTCAGCAAAATGGCTACCTGTTTTTTACCACCCGCAATCGTAAAGCAGATACCGGAACCAGCGGTGGACCGGGTGGATTCGGGATTATTAATTTAACCAAACGACTGAGGATGTTATACGGCGGCAAATTTGATCTGACCATTGATAACGAAGGAGAATTATACACCGCGTTTCTAAAAATTCCATTATTGTGAATTTAAGCTGCATAATTGTTGATGATGAGCCTGACGCCGTCGACCTGGTGGAATTGCTGGTAAAGCAAAGCACAACCTGGGCGCTAAAGGCGAAATGTTATAACGCACTGGAGGCGCTGGCATTTTTAAAAATGAATCCAGTTGATTTTATTTTCCTGGACATCAATATGCCAAGGCTCACAGGGATGGAGCTCGCTACTCTATTGCCAGCCCGCACCAATATTGTCTTCACCACCGCTTATTCCGAACATGCGGTTGAAAGCTATTCTTTTCAGACCATTGACTATTTGCTTAAACCCATCACGTTAAAGCGCTTCCTGGCATCGGTTGAAAAAATAGAGCAACATTTTTCGAAGTCCGCACCGAAAAACCCACCAACCTCCGGGCAGCCCCCTGACTTTTTCTTCGTGAAATCCGGAAAAACAGTCCGGAAGATCTTATTAAAGGACATCCTGTATTTTGAAGGTGAGAGGGACTATGTAAGGCTGGCAACAGGCCGGGAACAGATGCTGATATACCGCCGCCTAAAGGATATGGAAGAACAATTAAAACCTCCGTTTATCAGGGTGCATAACTCTTATATCATTAACTATGAACAACTTAGTAAAATAGAAGACAACCATATCTATATCGGTGAAAAGCGTATTCCCGTTAGCGAAAAGTTCAGGGACCGCTTTATGGAGCTTATTAGCAGAAATAAGTTCTGAAACAAAACATTCAAAAAGCGGATTTCTTGTCTATTTCATGGAGCATTCAGAGGGCCGTCTTACGATGACCAGTGATAAAAAGGCCTGCGTCCCGCGCCGGTTACGTTCGTCCTTTCTGCGGACACCAATACCTGAATGAAATACGTTGTTCTAAGCACCGAGTGGAGCCGGCCCGTATACTTTTGCAACCACAACGGAAGCGGGTTTACCGTCAGCACCGACCCCAAGAAAGCGCAGGTTTTCAGCGGCCTGGAACTGGCAGAAGCCGCTTGCACAGCGTTCGCCGAGGCATCAGGCATGAAATGCGAAGTCAGAAAAATCTAACAAAGGCATCTTTAGTTCTCGCATGGATACTCAGTACAGCCCTCGACAAACCGCCCCGGCAATACCGGGGCGGCTGTTTTGCGGAAGCTTCATCCGCGCTATCTATAGCAGAGGAAATCCACCGCGAGCGCACCGGTGATGATCAGCAGTCCGAAGAACTCCCTCGTCTTCTCGATCCACGGCTTCTCTGCCTGCATGTTTTCAACAATGCTTGGCCGCTTATATTTGACGATCCAGTCGCGAACGCCGTCAACCGCGAAAAATAAAATAACAGCGTAGAGTATATAGAACGCCATCAGTACCAGATAGACCCGCGGGAAATACATGCCGAACACCGTCAGCCCGCAGCAAGCGGACGCCGCAACATAGATGGGCACCCACACCCACGGGTCGATGTCGTTCAGGTTCAGGTAAGCAAAATACAGGAACGCCAGGCAAAATACGATGTTGAGGATCAGGAGGACCATAGTCCACTAAGATAGGATTTTCGACGTTGGCGCTGAAATTCGCCCGGTTGGCGCCGATGGCCGCCCGCGAAAATTTCCTATCTTGAACTTCGCATGGGCTCCTGCCCGACAGCTGAAACAAACAACATGGGACAAACTCAACAAGAGGATAAACGTACCCTTATACTTCAGATCATCCAGCCCGGCCTCGAGGGCCTGATGGACGGCTCTGTGTCGTCACTGGCGCCGCTTTTTGCCACGGCGCTCGCGACAAAAAGCAACCACACCACTTTTCTGGTTGGGATGGCCGTTGCCGTCGGCGCCGGTATCAGCATGGCGTTTTCCGAAGCCCTGTCTGACGACGGCAAATTGAGCGGGCGGGGGAATCCGGTCACCAGGGGTTTCATCTGCGGGCTGATGACTTTTGTTGGCGCCGCGGGTCACGCCCTTCCCTTCCTGCTGGCTTCGTTCCACGCCGCCATGACCGTCGCCATCATCGTCGTCGTCGTCGAATTGTTCCTGATCGCCTGGATCCGCAACCGCTATATGAATACGCCGCTCTGGAAAGCAGTGGGCCAGATCGTCATCGGCGGGATCGTCGTCTTTATCGCCGGCATCCTGATCGGCCAAAGCTAAGCGGCCCCTTCGTCGTCATCGCGCATCGGCTCCTTCGTCGTCACAGTTGAACCGCGGTTCGCAGGTCGTCGATCCGGGCCGTGAGCCCTTTTTCCACCGGAATGTCCGTCACCAGCGCCTGCCCGACCCACGAGCTGAAATCCGGCGGATGCGCCAATCTTTTTCCGGTCGCCGGGTGTACCCTGGTGAAGACCGTCCATAGGATCGACTTGAGCTGACCGTCGCGGCCGAACATGCACATTTCTACCTGCAGCCAGCTTTCACCGCAACCGATCAGCGCGGACCGGATCGCTACGGCTTCATTGTAATTCGCCGGGCGCAGGTAGCGGATCTCGTGCTGGGTGACGACAAAGGACTGCCCTTGCTGCGCCCATGCTTTCAGGTCAATGTCATACAAGTCGCGAAGATGATCCTCGCGGGCATTCAGGAAATAGTCGATATACTTGCTGTTGTTGAGATGACCAAAGGGGTCGCAATCATTGAACCGGACCGTGTACCAGGATAGCGGAAATTTTTCCATGGCGAATTTTTTGATTTGGCGGGTAACAATTCAAAAATAATCCAGAATCCGCGGATTTTCCTGGAAGAACACCCCCCGGAAACACGGAATTGATCGAAAACAATTATTTTATCATTTGGATTATTTATTCATAAAACTATGTTAACTTTCGGGCTCTAGCTCACATGAGAAGATTTCATACCCGAAGGCCCGGCACACCCGGGCTTTCTTTTTGGACGCTCCGGCACGGCCGGCACTCCAAATCGCCCTCCCGGAATTTGCGGGACCCCATTTTGCACTCCCGGAAATTCCGGACGATCTGTTTCGCGCTGTTTTGCACGGTCACCGCCGCGGCGCAACGCCCCGTGTGGACGCCAGACCGGGCCAACGCCTGGTATGCCTCAAAGGGCTGGCTACGCGGCTCCGATTTTATACCCAGCACTGCGGTCAACCAGCTGGAGATGTGGCAGGAGCAGACATTCGACCCTGCAACCATCGACCGGGAACTGGGATATGCCGAATCCATCGGCTTCAATTGCATGCGCGTCTTCCTTCATCACCTGGCGTGGCAGGAGGATCCTGCAGGGTTCCGCCTGCGCGTCGGCCGGTATCTCGACATCGCCGACCGTCACCACATCAGCACCATCTTCGTTTTCTTCGATGATTGCTGGAATGCCCGGTACCACGCGGGCCTCCAGCCTGCGCCACGAACCGGCATCCACAATTCCGGCTGGGTACGCGATCCGGGGATTCTGTATACAGAAGAGCCCCGCCTGGTGGATACGCTCGAGACCTATGTAAAGGACATACTTACCCATTTCGGCCATGACCGCCGGGTCCTGTTGTGGGATCTCTACAACGAGCCGGGCAATTCCGGGAACGGTTCGGCCAGTCTTCCGCTGCTGGAAAAGATCTTTTCCTGGGGCCGCGAGATCAACCCGGACCAGCCGCTGTCGGCCGGCATTTGGGATGCTCAGCTCACCCGGCTGAATACGTACCAGTTGGCACAATCCGACGTCATCACGTACCACAATTATGAAGGACCCGCAGGGCACCGGCACTGTATCGACACTCTCAGGAAATATGGCCGCCCCCTGCTGTGTACGGAATTTATGGCCCGGTTGCGCAACAGCACTTTTTTCAATATCACGCCGATCCTGAAAGCAGAGCATGTTGCGGCGATCAACTGGGGACTGGTAACCGGCAAGACCAATACCAAATACGCCTGGGATACGCCGATGCCGGATGGTGCGGAGCCTAAAGTCTGGTTCCACGACATTTTCAGGCCCGACGGCACGCCATTCGACCCGAAAGAGGTCGAATTTCTCCGGAGAATAACCGCGGACAGCATTCCGCTTGGTGGCAACGCCTGGCGTGTGCCCGGACCGGGCCCGGGCCTTCCCGGCGACAGTAGCGGCGGCTATGTCGGCAACAACGGGATCGGGGGATGGACAGACAGTTCCGTGCATTTCGATGTCTGGTTCAGAACGTCGGTTCCCGGCACCTTACAGCTATCTGTATGCGCCAGCGTCCCGAGGGGCACCAGCCGCCTTCTGATCACGGTCGGAAAAGAGGGGGGCGGCCACACTATCGATATCGGCGGTGACTCAATTTGTTATTATCCGGCGGGCGAGTTCCTGCTTCCCGACACCGGCTATCACCTGGTGCAAATTCGGGGACTGGAAAGATCGGGACCCGCTTACGCCTCGATCCCGGCGATCTGTCTTCAGGGGCCTGCAATAAGCGGCCGCACGTCGTTTGTCCCGAATGACGAAGGGAATTTTTTTCATTGGGGACGACGTGGGCCTTCCGTTCACCTGAACTACCCGCTTCCCGCGGGGTTTACCGCGAGCTGGTTCTACAACGAGATCACCGTGCCGCAAGGACAGGATGTGCAAGGCTCCTATTTCATGGCCTGCGGTTTTGCGCAAGGGTATTTTGGAATGCAGGTGAACGGTCCGGCGGAAAGACATGTCCTTTTTAGCGTTTGGAGTCCCTTTGAGACAGACGACCCTTCTACGATTCCCGACAGCCTTCGGGTCGGGTTGGTAAAAAAAGGCGCCCATGTTCATGCGGGCAATTTTGGCAATGAGGGTTCGGGCGGCCAAAGCTGGTTGAACTATCCCTGGAAAGCGGGCCGGACCTACCGGTTCCTGCTACACGCCCAACCCGCGCCGAAGCGGCATACGCTGTTTACAGCCTGGTGGTATGCGCCGGAAGAGGGGCACTGGCGGTTGATAGCTTGTTTCAACCGGCCGCACTCCGACCGCGGCCTGACGCATCTCAATTCCTTCCTGGAAAATTTCGAGCCGGAACAGGGAAACCGGAAGCGGTGTGTACTGTTGCACGATGGCTGGGCCGGCGACGATGCGGGGCATTGGGAGCCGCTGCGGAAGGCCCGCTTCACCGTTGACGATACCGGGCGGAAAGGGTACCGGCTGGATTATGCCGGCGGCCTGCGAGATGGCGGCTTTTATCTGGAAAACGATGGCTTCTTCAACCAATTCACGCCGGCAGGCACCTGGCTGGAACGGCCCGGCGACACGGGAGATAACGGTCCGGGCATCAAAGTCTCCGCCCTGCCTGGAAATTAGGGAATCGAACATTTATTCCACTCTCGTTGTTGAACCTCCGTATGACCATCAGTCCTTACGCGGGCAAGCCCGCCACGCCGGCATTGCTGGCCAATATTCCGAGGCTGATCACCGCCTACTATACCCGGATCCCGGACGGTCGGGTGAGGGAAGAGCAAGTCCAGTTCGGCACGTCGGGCCATCGGGGTTCTTCCCTCCGCACCTCTTTCAATGAATGGCATATCCTCGCCATTACCCAGGCGATATGTTTTTACCGCGCCGCAAACGGGATCACCGGACCGCTTTTCATCGGCGCGGATACTCACGCATTGTCCGAACCGGCGTTCAATTCGGCCTTGGAAGTGTTGGCCGCCAACTGTGTCGACACCATGATCGCCGGAGATGGCGACTATGTACCGACCCCCGCCGTCTCGCTCGCCATCCTCGAATACAACCGCGGCCGTGGGGATGGAATGGCGGACGGCATCGTCATCACGCCTTCTCACAACCCGCCGACGGACGGCGGCTTTAAGTACAATCCGCCAAATGGCGGACCGGCCGGGGACCAGATCACCGCCTGGGTCCAGGAGAAGGCCAACCAATTGCTGGCTGCCAGGCTGGAAGGCGTAAAACGGGTCTCCGTCAAACAGGCGCTGGCCGCGCGGACGACCCATACGCACGATTTCCGGAATCAGTACATAGAAGCGCTGGACGCCGTCCTCGACCTGGATTTGATCCGCCATTCAGGCATCAGGATCGGAGCGGACCCATTGGGTGGCGCCGGTGTACACTACTGGCGGCCGATCGCAGACCGGTACCACCTGAACATGACCGTGGTTAACGAAGAAGTCGATCCCACTTTCCGGTTCATGACCGTCGACTGGGATGGCCAGATCCGCATGGACCCCTCCTCGGCGTATGCGATGCATCGCCTGATCGGCATGAAAGACAAATTCGATGTCGCCGTCGCCTGCGACACCGATCACGACCGGCATGGCATCGTTACCCCCAGTACGGGATTGCTGCCGCCGAATCACTATCTCCCGGTTTGCATCGACTACCTGTTCCGCAACCGCTCCCGTTGGAGTCCGAAGGCTGCAGTGGGTAAAACCCTCGTAAGCAGCAGCATCATCGATCGCGTGGCGGCCCGTTTGAAACGGAGGCTGTACGAAGTGCCTGTCGGCTTTAAGTGGTTTGTCGACGGATTGATCGACCGGTCGCTGGGATTTGTCGGTGAAGAAAGCGCCGGCGCCTCTTTTCTCAGAAAGGACGGCAGCGTCTGGACGACAGATAAGGACGGGATCATTGCCGCTCTTCTTGCGGCCGAGATCACAGCCAGGACCGGAAAGGACCCCGGTGAATTGTACCGCGGGCTGGTCGGTGAATTCGGCGAGCCGGTCTATGACCGGGTCGAAGCCAAAGTAACCCCGGAGGGCAAGGCAGCATTGAAGCAACTCTCCGGCCGGCAAGTAAAGACAAAAGAGCTGGCTGGCGAAAAGATCGAAGCAATCCTTACCACCGCGCCCGGCAACAATGCCGCGATCGGCGGGTTGAAGGTCGCCACCGAAAACGGCTGGTTCGCCGCGCGGCCATCGGGGACGGAAGATATCTACAAGATCTATGCGGAGAGTTTCAAAGGAAAAGATCACCTGACACGTATCATCGCGGAGGCCCAAACCATTGTCGATGATGCGATCGGAAAAAAATAATTGGTGGCATGAGCAAAAGTTACGGCACCCCGATCGGTTACCGGGAATCCGCGGAGTCGGAGGCATTTGGCGCCCTCAGCCGGTTGGCGCTGGATCTGCGCTGGTCCTGGAATCATGAAGCCGACGAGATCTGGCAGGAGCTGGACCCAGACTTATGGCAACATACGCATAACCCCTGGGTTGTCCTGCAGACGGTGTCGGGTGACGTACTGAAGAAACATCTGGCCGAATCCGGCTTCCGCGAAAAGCTGGACGCCCTGGTCCGGAAAAGGGCGGCGGCGGTCAGTGCGGTTTCCTGGTTCTCCCAAAAATATCCGGAAAAGCCACTAACAGCCGTTGCGTATTTCAGCATGGAATTTATGCTCAGCGAGGCGCTTCCCATCTACGTCGGCGGGCTGGGCAATGTGGCCGGCGACCAGCTCAAATCGGCTTGCGACCTTGGCGTGCCGGTGATCGGCATCGGGCTCCTGTACCAACAAGGCTACTTCCGGCAGGAGATCGGACCGAACGGAGAGCAAAAAGATTTCTATCCCTATAACGATCCCGGTCAGTTGCCGATCTCGCCGCTCCGAAGCACAAGCGGGGACTGGCTCCGGCTGGCACTCCCTTTTCCCGGCGGCTTGTTGTGGCTTCGCGCCTGGCAGGTCCAGGTAGGGCAAAACACCCTTTACCTGCTCGACAGCAACGACCTCGCCAATGCGCCAGTGTATCGCGGCATCACAGCGGAAGTATACGGCGGTGACGCCGAAACGCGGATCCGGCAAGAGATCGTGCTTGGCATCGGCGGCTGGAAGCTACTGGAGGCGCTGAATATACAACCGGAAATCTGTCATCTCAACGAGGGACATGCCGCCTTCGCCGTGCTCGAACGGGCGCGTAGTTTCATGCAAAACGCCGGCTGTGATTTCGAAACGGCGCTGACCATTACGCGTGCAGGCAATTTGTTTACTTCCCATACGGCCGTGGCGGCGGGATTCGATCACTTTGACCCCGTGCTCATGGCCAGGTACCTGGATGAATACGCAACGGGACAACTGCATATCCCGATCGACGACCTTCTGGCGCTGGGACGTCGGTATCCTTTCGAACAAAGGGAAGCTTTCAACATGGCCTATCTGGCCATCCGCGGCAGCGGGGGTGTCAACGGGGTAAGCGAGCTTCATGGCCGTGTCAGCCGCCATTTGTTCTCGCCGCTCTACTGGCGGTGGCCGACCGAAGAAGTGCCGGTCGGTCATGTCACCAACGGGGTTCATATGCCCAGTTGGGATTCCGCGGCGTCCGACGCCCTGTGGGAGGAAGCATGCGGCAAGGATCGTTGGATGGGCGCCACGGAATCACTTCCGGACCGCCTGTTGTCGACTGCCGACGATCGCATCTGGGAAATGCGCGAAGCATCGCGTGCCGGTCTCGTAAATTATGTCCGTCGCCGCCTTGGGGATCAACTGGCCGCCGGAGCCGCCACGGCAGAGGCACAGGAAGAAGCCGGAACCGTCTTTGACCCGAAAGTGCTGACCCTGGGTTTCGCCCGGCGTTTCGTCCCCTACAAACGAATCGACCTTTTGCTCCACGATCCCGCCCGGCTCGTACGGTTGCTGACCGATGCCAGGCGGCCTGTACAACTCGTTATTGCCGGGAAAGCGCCGCCCGCCGATGAAGAGGGGAAGGAGCTGATCAAACGCTGGATTAGCTTTATCACGCAATGGAAGATGTCGAGGCATGTGGTCTTCCTCAGTGATTACGACATGTTGCTGGCGGAACGCCTCGTGCAGGGCGTCGATGTCTGGCTCAACACACCCCGGCGGCCATGGGAGGCGAGCGGCACGAGCGGTATGAAGGTGCTGGTCAACGGCGGCCTTAATTTCTCGGAACTCGACGGCTGGTGGGTGGAAGCCTTTCGTCCTGAAGTCGGCTGGGCAATCGGCGACGGCAAAGAGCATGGAGACGATCCTGCGTGGGACGCGCAGGAAGCCAACCGGCTCTATTCGATCCTCGAGCAGGAGATCGTCCCTTCCTTTTACGAACGGGACGAGCGCGGCATTCCGGCGGCGTGGGTAGCCAAGGTGCGGCAAAGCATGGCCACCCTCACACCCTTTTTCAGTGCCAACCGCACCGTCCGCCAATATACCGAGACCTACTACCTTCCCGCGGCCGGGAGATATGCAGCACGCGCCGCCGACACGGGTGCGCTGGGCCATAGGATAGTCGCGTGGAAACATGCGATCGAAGCCGGTTGGGACGCGGTTCGGTTTGGAGACGTGCGTGCAAATCCGCAGGCGACAGGCGACGCCGGGAAATACTTGTTCGACGTGGATCTTTTTTTGGGCAAGCTTTCGGCGGAACAAGTGCTCGTGGAAATGTATGCCCGGGGTGTTGGCGGAGGCACTCCTTTCCGGCAAAAATTGGAGGCCCGGGGACAGGCCGGCGCCGATGGCATCACTCATTACTCCGGCGCCGTTCCCGCGAACCGTCCCGTGGGCGACTTCACCGCGCGCGTAATCCCGTATATGCGCGAGGCGCTCGTCCCCCTGGAGACGACGCGGATCCTCTGGCAACGATGATCAAGCCGTCTCCCCCGCCCGGGCCGCTTCCCAGCCGATCATCGCCGCCTTCCGGGTGGCACCCCAATGGTACTGTCCGATGACCCCCGTAGATTGAATCACCCGATGACAAGGGATCAGGAAGGCGACGGGGTTATCGCCGACGGCGGCGCCGACCGCACGCGAAGCCTTGTCATTGCCCATCCGGCCGGCAATATCCTTGTAGGTGGCCAGTCCCCCCAATGGGACCCTGAGCAACGTCTCCCAAACTTTCAACTGGAAATCCGTTCCCCTGAGATGGAGTTTGATCTCACTCAACCGGCTCCAATCCCGGGTGAAGATATAGAGCGCGTTCTGCTGAATGAGGTCGGTCATCTGCCGGAACCGCGCGTTTGGAAAACGCGAACGCAGGTCGGCGAATGCGGCCGGCTCCCCGTTCGCTGTGGTTTGATCGACGAAGGCCATATGACAGATCCCTTTTGTCGTCGACGCCACCAGCAAAGCCCCGAAGGGGCTCTCCGCGAAACTGTACCTGATCTCGAGTTCCGAGCCGCCATTGCGGAATTCCCCCGGCGTCATACCTTCGATGCTGACGAAAAGATCATGCAACCTGCCTGTCCCGGATAACCCGGTCTCGAATGCTGCGTCGTAAACGGTCGCCCGTTGGTTTTTCAACACTTCTTTGGCGTGTTCCACACTGATGAACTGAAGAAATTTCTTGGGACTTACGCCAGCCCAGTCCGTAAATAACCGTTGAAAATGATAAGGACTCAGGTGGATCCGGGAGGCCAGTTCCCCGAGATTTGGCTGATCCTGAAAATTCTCCCTGATATAGTCGATCGCTTCGGCGATCCGGTCGTAGTTGAGTTGTTCCTGCTGTCGCATGGCGGATAAATTTACGACACAAAAATATGCCGGTCAGCCAAGCCGGAAAACCCGGTTTTTGCGGAGTTTTACCCTATTAACAACCCGGCGCCAATAAAATGATAATTTCGCACCGGAACCGCTACGGTTATGTGGAAAGCTATAACCATAACCGCCATCGCCCTGTTGTCCGGGGCGGTCGCATTCAGCCAGGCCAGGATTGTAACGGGAAAAGTTCTCGACTCCGCGACCCGCCTGCCTGTCCCGAACGTCAGCGTCACTCTGGCCGGCGCCGGGCGCGGCACACTGACCGGTGCAGCCGGTACCTTCCTCCTGCCGGTTTCCGGCAGGGCTCCCCGGCTCCGTTTCACGGCGGCCGGGTATTCGCCGGTGACAGTCCTTATTTCCGACACAGTCGCATTTCCGATGACGGTGCTCATGTCTGTTTCGTATACCGCCTTGCAACAGGTGGTCGTCAACAACAAAAAGCGCTATCGCAACCGGAACAACCCCGCAGTCGCGCTGATCCGGCAAGTGATCGCACACAAAGCAAGCAACGCCCCGGCATCCTGTCCCTTTCTTTCCTATCAACAGTACGATAAGATCAGGGTGTTGGCCGACCGGCCGCCCCGCTTCATCGCCGACGGGAAATTGTTCAGGCGATACCACTTCCTGTTCACCCCCGATACCACGCTGGTTCCCGGCAAGCGGCTTGTTCCACTCTATCTGGAGGAGTCCTGGTCCCGCCATTACCAGCGGGGCAACCCGAGCCGCCAGCGGGCCATCATTCTCGCCCGCAAGCGGGTGGACCTCGGAGAATACATCGACATGAGCGGCGTCAGCGCCATTATGAACCGGCTGTACGAGGATTGTAACGTATATGACAATACGATGATGGTCTTCACTTTGCAGTTCATGAGCCCGGTTGCGGAACTGGGCCCCGATCTGTACGAATACTTTATCCGCGACACCGTTATCGAGGAGGGGAACCGGACGGTCCGGTTGGACTTCCAGCCGCGCAATCCGCAGGACCTCCTCTTCAAAGGCGTGCTGTACATCACCCTGGACGGCGACTATGCAATACGGCGCGCGGACCTCGAAGCCAGCAACCATAGCAACGTCAACTGGGTCCGGAATTTTTCGGTTTCCGAGACGTTCGACAAGGGTCCCGGAGGCAGATACTACCGCCGCTCCTCCGATATCGTTTCCTATTTTAGCCTGATTCCGCACCACGCAGGCTTTTACGGAGAGCATGCGATCGTTCGCACCGGTGTGGCCGACACTACCCTGCCGGAAGAAGTATTCCACGGTTTGCCCACGGACACCACTCTGGCTTCGGTACCGGCGCCGGACACCACGCTGGACAATTTACGTCCTGTCCCCCTCACCGAGTCGGAAATCCGAACTTACCGGAACGCGGACAGCCTGGTCAGCATGAAGGCGTATCGCCGGCTGATGGATTGGGTGGTCTTCGCCACGGCAGGCTATAAATCCGCCGGCCCATTCGAGATCGGACCCGTCGGAAACTTCTACTCGTTCAACAGTCTGGAAGGAAGCAGGTTTCAATTCGGGGGCCGGTCAACCGTCAGGCTCAGCAGCCGGTGGTTTACGGACGACTATCTGGCCTATGGCGCCGGAGACCGGCGTTGGAAATATTTCCTTAGCGCCACCTATTCCATCAACCATCGGTCCATCTATCGCTATCCCTTTCACTATATCCAGGCCAGTTTCCTGCGCGACACCAGGAACCCGGGTGTAGAAAATCTGTTCGCCCAGGACAACAGCTTTTTGGGCTCGTTCAGCCGCGGGATCGGCGGAAAATGGATGTACACGGATATCGCATCACTTTCCTATATCCGGGAATTCGGAGACCATTTTTCGTACAATTTCGGGGCTAAGTACTGGCTCCAGCAGCCGGCGCAAAATTTGTTCTACATCTACCCCGCCGCCGGAGGCGCGGCCGATACGCTTCGCCGGCTTACGACTTCACAATTGTCCGTAACCCTGGGATGGTCGCCGCATCAGCAATTCTACCAGGGCCTACTGTCCCGCCGGATCGTCAATACCCAGTACCCCACCTTCACGCTGCAATATGCATTGGGGATCCCGGGATTGTTCGGGGGCCAGGCAATGTACCATGCCTTCCATCTTGGCATCTCCAAACGGTGGTATGTCGCGCCGCTGGGCTTTACCGATATCCGGCTGAATGCCGGGTACATTACCGGGAATCTCCCTTTTCCATTGCTGATCATCCAGCCGGCGAACCCGTCGTATTTTTATAGTTTTAATGCCTACAATCTCATGAATGTTGAGGAATTCATTTCCGATCATTATGCCGCTCTGAATGTCGATCATTATTTCAACGGCTTCTTCCTGAATAAGGTGCCGCTCCTGAAAAAATTGAGGTTGCGGGAAGTCGTGGAGGGAAAGTTGCTTGTCGGCGGTGTTCGCGCCGAGAACAATCCGGCATCCAATCCGGGCCAGATGAAATTTCCGCTCGACAACGCGGGGGTGCTGACGACCTATGCACTGGGCAACCAACCGTATCTCGAAGCGGGATTCGGTATTTACAATATCCTCAACGTCTTTCGCATCGACCTGATCAGGCGATTCACCTATCTCCGACACCCGGGAATTCCGACCACCGGGATCCGCATCAGCACGGGCCTCGATTTCTGAGTCCGAACGGCCAAGCGGCGAAACCCTCGCAATTGAGCAAAAGCATTTAGTACCGGGGGTTATGGCCGGACCTTCGGACGCCCTCAGGACTCTTCCAGCGTAGTCACGTGATGCGTCACCCGGCTTTCGATCCGGCGGTCGGGAACGAACCAGATAATGGCCACCACCACATATAGCCCGAAGCCCAGCCAGGGATTAATGAAAGCTAACGCGATCGCGACCGCATAGATCACCAGCGACAGCTTCCCCTTCCAGTCCTTTCCAAGCGCGATCGCAAGTTGCGAGCGCGGCCCGGTCTCCCGGACGAGCAGCATGGCGAGGATCGTATAGGAGACCGCGTTCATCATCAGGACGGCGCCGTACAGCACGACCGGCCATTTCGCGAAATGGTTCATGCCCATCCAGTTGGTAACGAACGGGACCAGCGAGAGCCAGAACAGCAAGTGGAGATTGGCCCAAAGGATGGACCCGTTGATCTTGTCCACCGCATAGATCATGTGGTGGTGATTGTTCCAATAGATGCCGATGTAAATGAAACTGATGATGTAGCTGAGAAGCGCCGGAAGGACCGGCGTCAGGTCCCTGATATGCTGGCCGGCCGGTACGCGCAATTCGAGCACCATGATGGTGATGATGATAGCGATCACTCCGTCACTGAATGCCTCCAGGCGTCCTTTTTTCATTTCCAAAATATTTAGTCCCAAACGTATCCGTTCCCCGCTCGCGCAGCCTCCTTCTGACCTCAGGACCCTGACCGGATCCGTCAATGCCGGTCGGGAATCCCAAATAGTGGGGTTCCGCGGGGCACCGGCCCGGCGTGGTATTTCTTTTGCATCATTACGGCCGCCTGGTGTGCGAACGAATATAAAATAAAGGACGCAATCGGCCCGAACAATTTATCCGGCCTGCTGTTGTCAGCTTTCAGGCCGTGAGCGGTCAACCGGCACACGATCCGAGCATTCAAAAACATTCCATATGAGCACGACAGTAAATTTCCAAAAGGACTTCACTATCGGCGGCGACCTGACAGTCCGCCGGATGGGCTACGGTGCGATGCGTATTACGGGGAAAGGCATCTGGGGGCCTCCGAAAGATAAGGGGGAAGCCATCCGGGTGCTGCGAAGGGCCGTCGAGCTTGGCGTGAACTTTATCGATACGGCAGACAGTTACGGGCCTTCCATCTCTGAGGAACTCATCGCGGAGGCGCTTCACCCCTACCCCGAGGGCCTTGTGATCGCCACCAAAGGGGGGCTCCTGCGCTCGGGACCTGATCAATGGAGGCCCGACAGCAGCCCGAAACATCTAAAGGAAGCTTTGGAAGGCAGCCTTGCGCGATTGCGACTGGACAGGATCGACCTGTACCAGTTGCACCGGATCGATCCGAAAGTACCATTCGAGGAGTCGCTGGAATTCCTGCAGGGGGTGCAGGAGGAAGGCCTTGTCCGGCATATCGGTTTGTCGGAAGTCGACGTAAAGGACATTCAGAAGGCGGAGGAATATGTCGAAGTCGTCTCGGTGCAGAATAAATACAGTCACGATTTTCGTAAGTGGGAGACCGTGCTGGAATACTGCCGGGAGACCGGAAAGGCATTCATCCCGTGGTATCCGTTAAACGCCGGCGACGTCAACTCCATGAAAGTCATCCATGAGGTAGCTGGCCGTTTGGGGGCGACACCGTACCAGGTCGCGCTGGCCTGGATGCTGCACCATTCCCCGAATATATTGCTGATCCCCGGCACCAGCAATGTGAAGCACCTGGAGGAGAATTTGAAAGCGGAGGCGCTGGAGTTGACGGAAGAAATGATGGATATGCTGGAAGGGTGAAAAATGAAGGCTGGCGGGTACTATTCACCCGGCTTGCGGAGAGAGTAGTTTTTTGATATATGGCTCGATCGCCTCCGGCTTTGTCACCGGTGCGAAACGCCTGACCGGCCGGCCCTCGGCGTCCAGCAGGAATTTGGTGAAGTTCCATTTGATCCGGCTGCCGAAAATACCGCCCAGTTTCCGTTTCAGGAATCGGAAGACCGGATGAGTCTTCGGCCCGTTGACCTCGATCTTTTCGAACAACGGGAAAGTGACCCCGTGGTTCAGACGACAGGTTCGCACCATATCTTCGTTGCTGACGGGCTCCTGGCCGGCGAACTGATTACAGGGGAAACCCAGGACTGCCAGTCCGTCCTTTCCGTATGTCCGGTAGAGGCGTTCCAAACCTTCGAACTGGGGGGTCAGCCCGCATTCGGTCGCGGTGTTGACGACGAGGATAACCTTACCTTTATAAGCGGAAAGGCTAACCGGTTGTCCTTGGGGGTCGTTGGCGGTAAGCCCGTAGAATTCGCTTGTCATGGATAAATGATCAATAGGTAAAGATACGATTATTTAAAATGTTCGCCATGGTCCGCTTCATCGCGATTGTCGTTCTTGCACTTGTTTCACTGCTCGCAGTATTTCCTGCTCCCTTACATTTCCTTTGGCTGCTGGCCGTCGTCGTCCAGTCCTACTCCTGGATTTTCGCCGCGGTCATCCTTCTGTTGCTCGTGACCAGCGGTTACAAAGGTCGTTTCGGCTTGTACAATGCCCTGATTTGCGCACTGGGCCTGGTGTGTTATCTGTCTCCCGTCTACCGCGCCTATTCGGTTGCACGGGGTTTGGCCAGGAGACTGGAGCTTGCTTTCACGCCCCCCGACAGCCCCCGGGTCGCACGAGACAGCAACGAGGCGTTCTTATGGTGGAGAATTTTCCGGTTAAGCAATGATCGCGTCGCATATAGAACATACCCCTACCCTACCGCGGCGGGCGACAGCCTGACCCTGGACCTGTATCCGGCACAAAGGCCGGGCCCCCGGCCCTGCGTGATCATTATTCACGGCGGCGCCTGGGAAGGCGGCGACAGCCGCGAACTGCCGGCACTGGACAGCAGGTTGGCGCGGGACGGTTATGTGGTCGCGGCGATCAATTACCACCTCGCACCGCGATTCAAGAGTCCGCAACAGGTGGCTGACGCCGACTCGGCGCTTGCTTTCCTGAAAGCCCGCTCGACCCAACTATCCATCGACACGAGCGCGTTCGTATTGCTTGGGCGGTCGGCCGGCGCACAGATCGCGCTGCAGGCGGCCTACACGCTGCAGGACCCGGACGTCCGCGGCGTGATCGACTTCTATGGTCCGGCCGACCTGGTCTGGGCGTGGGGACATCCCGCGAACAAGCTTGTACTCGATTCACGCAAGATCCTGACGGATTACCTGGGCGGGCCATACGACGTGATCCCGCAACAATACGACCGGGCCTCACCCATCCGGGCGATGACGACTTTGAGCGTTCCCACGCTGATGATCCACGGTGAGGAGGATGTCCTCGTGCAATACGAACAAAGCAGACGCCTCAACGAGAAACTGGCGGACAGCAATGTGCCTCACTACCTGATCAAACTGCCGTGGGGCACGCATGGTTTCGACTACAATATTCACGGTCCCGGCGGACAACTCTCCACTTACGCGGTGGAGCGGTTCCTGCGGGAAGTCGTGCCCGGCGGAAAATGAAAGGCTCACATCCACTTCAAGTACGACCATGAAAGCGATATGGATAACCCGAAAAGGAGGCCCTGAGGTCCTGGAGCTTCGTGAAGTTGCTCAGCCCGTCCCCGGGCCCGGCGAGGTGTTGATCCGGGTAGCTGCCGCCGGCCTTAACCGGGCGGATATTTACGCCCGCACATCCGCCGCCTATGGCGCCGGCGCGAATATTCCCGGACTTGAAGTCTCCGGTGTCATCGAAACAACGGGAACCGGGGTAACGAGGTGGAAACCGGGCGATGCCGTTTGTGCACTGGTCAACGGCGGGGGCTATGCGGAATGGGTAACCGCTCCCGCGGGTCAGTGTCTGCCGGTGCCTGCAGGCTGGACCATTGATGAGGCTGCGGGCCTGCCGGAAACCGTCCTGACTTTCTGGCTCAACGTGGTGAGGATCGCCCGACTGCGCGCCGGCGAGCATTTCCTGGTGCATGGCGGCACCAGCGGCATCGGCATTACCGCAATCCGGCTGGCGCTGGCGCTCGGTGCAACCGTCTATACCACCGCGGGTACGGATGAAAAATGCCGCTGGTGCGAGCAGCTGGGCGCCAAAAAGGCATTCAACTACCGCACCGGAGATTTCGAAGCTGCGCTGGCGCCAACCGGCATCGACGTGATCCTGGATATGACAGGAGGCGACTTTACGGTCCGGAATCTCCGAATCCTGAGGGAAGACGGCCGCCTGGTATTTATCAACTCGGTGAGGGGAAAGGATTCCGCTATCGATATCCGGGAGATCATGACCAAGCGATTGCTCATTACCGGTAGTATGCTCCGGCCACGGGACGCAGCGTTTAAATCCGCGCTTGCAGCGGAGGTGGAGGCCGGCGCATGGCCGCTTATCGCGAGTGGCGCACTGCAGCCCGTCATCTATCGGATGCTTCCCCTCGCAGAAGCCGCGGAGGCCCAGCGGATCATGGAAAGCGGGGAGCATTTCGGCAAGATCCTGCTTAAAGTATCCGGGGACACCCGCTAATTGACTTCAAATCCCGCCATCCCGCTGCCGGCCCTGCCATCGGCCGAAAGACCTTCCACTATGACCACGTATTTACCCGGTAGATCGGATGAATAAAAGCTGAGGCTCCCCACCCCTTTGCCGTTGGTTGGCAGCATCGGGGACCAATACAGCACATTGCGGAAATCGGGGAAGTGACTGTTCGCCTGCGCTTCGGTCTCATAGGTGGGAGAATAGAATTCCCGCTCGAGCTGCAATCCCTCATAATCGACTACCGTCGCGTGCGGATCGAGGATATACCCGCCGAGATCTCCCTTATAGGTCGTCCAGTTCATGATGCCGCTATAATTGACGCTTCCCGTAAAAAACAAGTGTTGCACGGTCTCCAGCCGCCTGAACTTAAGCGGGTCCAGCGCCATCAGGCTGTCGATATTGAAGATAGGCACGCCATCCAGCAGGATCAACGGGTCTGTTTCGAAAAATCGGTTGATGGCAAGATCCATCAGCGGCAAATGCCAGTGACCATGCCGCCGCTGCACCAGCATCAGTACGACATACTCCCGCATCACTTCTTCCATCGTGGTGAACCTCGTATAGTCATCCAGCAGGTAGGAATGATCGGGTTTGCCGTAAAAGCTGCTGGTATCGACTCCCGAAGAAAAATGGAACTGCTTCAGCCGCAAACCGGCATAGCGGTTCAGGACCTGCATATCGACGTTTCTGTCCATCACCGTGCCCGAGTCCCCGCGCGCCAATTGAAAAGAAGGCAGCGGCGATTCGGTATATTTTTCCGAGAAGGGGTTGTTGATCTCGATCCGGAAGGCGCTGTCTTCGGGATTGGTCTGTACGATGATTTCCGGGGCGCCGTAAAAATCCTTCAGTTCGAAACGGATGCGCCCCTTCGAATCGCTTGTGGCGGATGTAAACTGGGTACGCGTACCCGGCACAGACAAATAACCCTGGACATCCTGCGTTGCCGGGTTATTGGTTGCCGCATCCAGCATTCTCCCGGTCACGATGGCGCCGTGGTATTCCAACGGGTAGTCGAAAGCCGCCGACTTCGCAGCGGTCACCTCTTCCCACCGGAAGCGGCGCCAGCCATGCGTAAGCAACAGGTCGTCCAGAGCGTCCCGGTCTCCCGGATGCTCAAAGTAATACGCGGGTGACTCGATCCTGCCTTTCAGGTCTGAAGCCAGCCAAAGGTAATAGTAGATACCGCCGGATGTCGGTTCCTGCAGGGAATCTACACGATACACCGCCACGCTGCAGTCGGCCGGCATCGCCTGTATTCCGTCGGAAGTGGAGCTGACCGTAAGGTTAATCTTTTTGCGGGTCCCGTAGCTGGGCTGGTCCGGCTTTACCGCCAGCTGCAGAGGCTGGGAGGGGTTCCGAAAGACGAGGCGCTCGCATACCGGCTGCCGGTTTTGATCGAAAATGGTCAGATGAGAAATCCCCTCTCCGAGGCGAGCCTTGTCTATGACAAAGCTGGCTGATCCGCTTCTGAGTTGCGCCGCCCGGGCGACCCGGACCGATCGCCGCGTATCGGCCAGCAGATAGACGAAAGCGTCGGAATTAGTCGACCGGACATCCACCCTGTACCGGTCGTCACCGTCCGGACTCACATGCATCACCGTGCCTTCCGCGAAGGCGGCCGGCAATAAAGTACTGATAGCGGTCCCATCCGACAGCCGGATGGTGGACCGGTACCGGTGACCCGCGCGCGGCCTAAAGACAAAATGGCCAAGCCCGAACTTTCCGGTTTCAAACCGGGAAACGGTATCCTGGTCGTCCTCCGTGACGATGCCTGTGCATTCGGCCGACCCTCCGAATTGATCGGCAACCTTGAAGCCGACCGTGCTGCTCAGGCCCGCCACGAGGTTACCCCCCTCCGGAAAGAACCGGACGCTGTATTGCAACACCGCCGTCCCGGATGCCGCCTCGGCCGATTTCCGTGCATTGACGACCGCTACCGTCTTTTCAAAAAAACCCTCCGGTCCGAAATTCTTCATCCAGCTGGTGTAGGCGCGCAGCCTGTAGTTCCCGGAGTTCATCGAGACCGGGAGATACATCGATCCGTCGCCATGGCCGCTGCGCAGCCCGATCTTCGTCTGGAGAACGGGATGGTTGTTCCGGTCCAGCCATTCCAGATAAGCCACCTTGCTAAGGTCCAGCGGGCGGTTCCGCTCCGCATCGACGATATACAATTTGAACCAGCAGATCTCTCCGGCCAGATAGCAATCCTTGTCTGTATGCACATAGACCTTTTCCTGGAGATGGCTCTCCCGGTATCGTTCCAATTGGGACGCCAGTCCGGTCGTCGCCTCACCGGCGGAAGTCTGTGTCCTGCCGGCAGGATCGAGCAGGAATAGTAGCGAGAGAAGGAAGAATGCCTTTTTCATGTTTGATATACTTAGTTGGGCCAGTAAGCCGGTTTCTGATTCGTGCCGCCATTGGCAGTGCAGTCCACACAAGTCGTCTGGTTCGCGACGTAGACGCCGGCGCCAAAAGCGATCGGCGTGAATAGGTGGTCCGCGAAATAGAACACGGTGGAGTCGGGGGTGACCTGGATGTCCGGTCCCGGGCATTCAAAATCATACTCCCAATAGAACAGGTCGTTGTAATGGATGTAAATGCGCTGCACTGCGGCTGTACCCGCCGAGATATAGCCGATCACCGGTTCCGTAGGATCGGCGACATTGTGAATATTCCCGGTCAGCTGGGTCGGCAGGATATCAAAGACCGACCCGAGCGATTCGGTATTGGCAAGGAGCTGAAGATAATAATTGTAAGCATCGCTGGTCATGACATATTGCGTGACCTGTAAGGAATACAGGACCGAAAGCGCCTGGTCGCCAAAAGGAATATGGACGAGCGGATACCGGTAAACGATATCCTGCGACAGCTTTGCCGTGGTGGAAAGCATGAGTTGCGTGGACGGATAGTCCTTCCAGCACCGGTAAATTTGCTGGCCGGGCGGCCTGTCCTCTACGGTCTGGGTAGCATCGTCGTAGACGACGCTCGATGATCTGGCAGCGTGATATTCATAGGTCTGATCGAACGCCCAGCGATAGTATCGCGACGCGCCGGTGGGAT
>DATNBP010000040.1:0-62265 GCA_035572015.1 Puia sp.
TTAGAATTTTTCCGGCTTCACCAGTACATAGCACAGGTAAACAAAAACCAGGATCGCGATAATAAATAGTAAGGTCATGATTCATATTTTTTCAAATACATCTATGGATTTAAAAAAGAGGGCAAAGCACAAACACCCGGCGGTAACAAGAATTAAAGTGAGCATCATAAGACGACTTATTTATGAATGAAAAGTTTGTAATTATCGTCAAGTCTTGTGCCCCATCCCCTCCGGTCTGCGGTGCGAATCTTAAAGACATTGATAATCAGCAATATCAACGACTGTTTACCATTTCTTCACAGCCACCCGGACGATTCAACCCTTCCATTTTGGAAAGACGATTTCTACAATGGAAGAATAAAGTTCCCTCCCTGACCCGTGTATTTGACTGACCCCGGTCATCCATCGGGTCCATTGGCGGATGACTTTCGTCAAGCATCGGAATGACGACTCGTTTAGTCTTCCAAAATGAAACATCGCTTACCAAAAGGGAAGGGGAATTGCCTGCGACTTCCGTCTAAAGAAGTGAAAGAAAGCTGGTTAGAAATCCGGAATAGTAATAGCATCATAGTAGCCGATGACTGCAGGCCCGATGTTCCGGGTCCTCAGCGACGAAAAGGAGGATACGACTATGGCAAGGTATATTATATTCGACAAGGGAGGGCTCAAGCCCGACCGGTATACGATTATCGACAGGAGTTCCGGTGATGTATTCGCCGCGTGTGAACCAGGTGCTGAAGCGGGAATTGCAGGCAGGTTTTGCGGTAACTGCGCCGACCACCGGGTCCCGCTATTCGGCGCGGGCTGGCGCCAAATGCCGCTATGCCAAAGGATAATCGATGCGGAGGTTAATAATTATGTTCGCAATGCCCAGTTGGATCCCCATTGGTTGGGCAAAGAACTGCCGCAACAATATTGGCCCTTGAGTCTCCTGACTTATATAGACGTCCTGGACAAAATGGCCGGCGACGAACATCGACGCGTATCACGAATGCCTTACATCGGGCCGGGAAAAGAAGGTACCCCCTCAAAGCCGGCAATTGCTCTTTAGGAATTCCTGGGTTTTGACCCGAAATAGCCGACATTTGTCTTGCTTTATGCCTAAAGTAACCTTCAACAACAGCAACCCCGCCTTTTACACTTCCCTGAAAATGGCCGCCGAAGAGCATTTCGAACAATTCGGTATGAAAAAGACAGGCAACATCCGTTTATATGGCAAATCGATAGTTTTACTGGCGACGGCTGTTTGCCTGTATGGCGCTTTGCTTTTTGTTCCGATGGCTCCGCTGGTACGGGCGTTGTCAAGCCTGTTCTTCGGCTTTGTCCTTGCCTGTATCGGTTTTAACATCATGCACGATGCCAACCATGGCAGTTACTCTTCCCGTACATGGATTAACGAAACGATGGGGCTTACGTTGAATGCCTTAGGTGGCAACAGTTTCATTTGGAAACAGAAACACAATATTATTCATCATACCTACACAAATATTGACGGCATGGATGATGATATTGCAAAAAGCCCGTTTATCCGGATGTGCAGCTCACAAAGATGGGTACCCGCACACCGGTGGCAACACTTGTATACGCCGGTGTTATATGCGCTCAGCTCTATGATCTGGATACTCTTTCAGGACTTTGAAAAATACTTTGGAAAGAAGGTAGGTGGAAGGCCGCTGACGAATATGTCCGCATCTCAACATGTGATCTTTTGGACAAGTAAAATATTTTATTTGATGTTTTATGTTGCCATTCCCCTTTTCCTGTTAGGCGGCAAGTCATGGCTTTTGTTCTTTCTGTGCATGCACCTTGGGCTGGGATTTACATTGTCGATAGTGTTTCAGCTGGCGCACGTAGTCGAAGAAACGAAGTTCGAAAGGGTGAATGGCGACGCAGTTCAGATAGCCGACGAGTGGGCCGTACACCAGGTATTGACCACGGCCAATTTTTCGCCTGACAACAGGATTGTGTCCTGGTTCGCCGGTGGGCTTAATTATCAAATTGAACATCACCTGTTCCCGCGCATAAGTCACATTCATTATCCGGCGTTGAGCAGGATCGTACAGGCAGAATGTGCTGCCTTTCACTTGCCCTATAATACCCTCCCTACGCTGAGAGCCGCCGTTTTTTCCCACTTTCGGTTTATCAGGGCGCTCGGAAAAAAACCAGGCGCCTGAATTTCATTTCCATCTCCTTTCAATACCGCATCGTCGCAAATACCGGATAATGATCGCTCGATCTTGAACTGCGTATGACATAAGCGTTGGTGACCGCAAATCCCTTCGAAAAAAGGCAATCGTTGACCGGCGATACCAATCCCATCATCGCCCGGGCTGTACTTCCGGCCTTGGCGGTCAGCCAGTCGAATCCGACATGGTTGAATTCTTTGACGACCGAAGCGGAATAACCCGGAAAGACCGTATTGAAGTCGCCGCCGATCAGGATATATTTATACTCCGCCGCCTCTTGTTGACCATAATGGGCAACCGAATCGATTTGGTCCATTCGCATTTTCCGGCTCATCGCCACCGTTTCCGTGTGAACGCTGAATACCAGTATTTTCTTTTCATGGAGGTGGATTTCACCGACAGTTACGCCGCGGCGTTGCTGGTTCTGCCATTTTGCATGCGGCAATATCAATTTCCTCGGTTGTTCTATCGTACCCCTCGTCAGGATCGCGTTGCCGATATCCTTCTTATCCGACTTGTCATACGAAAACGGGATGTACAGATAGTTTAGCCCCAAATCCCTGGCAATAGCTTCCACGCCGCCCTCATTCATTTCCTGCAACAAATAGATATCGACGGGCGTTTTCTTTTCCAACTGTTTCAATTCGGCAATTGCCAATTGGATTTTCCTAGCCTTTTTGATGTTAAAGGTTACAACATTCAGGGAGTCGTCCGGCGCCTTGTCTGCTACGTCCTGCAGATCGGAAATATAGACGGGCTTGTCGGCATCGCCATAGAACTTAAGAGCCTGGCAGGAAATAAGGCAGATCAGGGGAATGATCGGCAATAGTTTGCGCACGTAACGCGTATACATATTATCTTCAACAACGTTGGTTTGATAGCCGACGGTCCCGGCAGCCAACACGTGACACCAAATATACAACATTTTATTAATATCAACCCGCCCCCCTTCACTCATACACCGCCTTGCGCCGCCGACGCGGCTATTACCGCAAGAAAAAAGGGTCCGCCGACCAGCGACGGACCCATGCCTCATATATAGTAGCAGTTGAAAAACTACAAATTAGTTGGCTGCCGACCCGGTCGCGACAGCTTCCCTGCAACTTCTAGTGCTGCGCCCACCATAGCGGTGTCAGCACGGCATCCGGGCCACCCAACTCGCCGACGGCCGCATTATACCCTTCCACATTGCTATTCTGCAACGAAGCCGGGTATTTCATTCGCTGGGGCAGGAACTGCTGGCTGGCAGTGTTCATATTGCCTGTAGTCAGCGCAGGCAGCGTTTGGATCGGCGCTTCCAGCACGTCATTTTCAAAGAAGGGCAGACCCAACCGCCGGTGATCGCTCCACGTCTCGAGTGGAAGCCAGGGTGTCTGCGCGATGAATTTCTGCGTGATGATCTTTGTCAGATGGTCGTTCCTTACGCTGCCGCTTTGATAAAGGTTGTTTGTCGGATAATTGATCGACACCGTCCCGGGAGTTCCGCTCACGCCATCCACATAAGCGGCGGTGAAACCTGTAGCTTCCGTGGTATGATTCCAATCGACGGATGTACCGACCCTGTTGTAGTCGTCGGACGCCAGATAGGCCGGCAGGTAGCTGGACACATTCCAATAGGCGAAGCTGGCGGCGATCCCGGAATCATAAGCCGATTCCGCGGAGATCGGCGTAGCCCAACCGCGAACGGCGCCTTCAGCCAGCAGGAAATAGGTCTCCCACGGACCAAAGAAGACCCGCTTTGCGGTCTGCGTCCGGAACTTCTCCTGCAGGCTGGGTACCTTGCCATTGCTTTGGCCGATGGCCAGCAGCGAAGCGTAAGCGTCTTCATAACCGCCTTTTGCGCCCCAGTTGCCATCCGGAACCGGATTCCATGTCCACGCTGCATCAAAGGGCTTCAGCACGCTGCCGTCAGGGTTCAGGAAGTTGTCGGCGGTATTCGCATCCACCCAGCCGGCCGATGGGAAGGTCGGACTGCTGCTATTGCCGGGAAGATAAAAGATCTGGTAAGCGCGCGGATCGATGGTTTGGGGGAGCCCATCCATGTAATACGCCGAATACGGATTGTTGGTCATCGTCGTGAACACCGCAGGGAGGTACTGCCCGATATAATCGGAATTCTTGATCTTTCCATCGGCGGCCGTCAATGCCGTGGGATCCGTAACGACAGCGGGCAGTTGATTCTGCGTGGTGACGCCGCCCAGGTTGACCATCAGGTTGCTCAAAGTGACGGATACCGGCGCAAGGTACCAGCTCCGGGAATAGACGCCGGACAACGAATTCCAGCCTGATGCTTCATTAACCCCGAAGATCGCGGAGTTGTCCCTTATATAATTTCCCGTCGCTGCGGCGGCCTCGAATTCGCTTTTCGCCTTGCCGGGATCCACTTCGGAAAGTCGCATCGCAAGTCGCAGCCGCATGGAGTTCGCATACTGTTGCCAGTGTGCATAGTTGAACCCATAGGCCGGGTCCTCCACTCCTACCGTGTTGGCGTCGACGGCCGGGGCGTTGAGATCGATGGCTGCGCTGGCGCTGTCCAATTGCCCCAGCAAATAGTAGTAAACCGTCTTCACATCCGAAAAGCTTGGGTTCACCCCCTGGAAGCCGTTGATCGGCATCGGGCCGAAACAGTCGCTCATTTCGCCGATCAGGTAAGCGCGCCAGATCTTGGCGATCTGCAGCATATTGTTAGTGTACAGCTTTTGCGTACCCGCGGCAATCTGCTGCTGCGCAACCGTGATCGCGCTGTTGACATACGTAAGGGCGCTCGCCTGGTTGTTATAATATTCGCTGATCCACTCGTCGCTGTAAGCGCCCCAGGAAAATGTGGCGCCATCGGCATCGGAGACCTGGTGACCGGCCGCAGCCCAATACAGGATAAACGCGCGCTCGGAAACGCCGGGGTTCATCTGCGCGGTCACGATAGAGTTGTCGATAAAATACTCGACCTGCGTCTGGTTGGCGTTCGCCGCCACCGGGTTCGTGTTGACATCCGCAAATTTCTTGCAGGAGAGGGCCAGCACCGGGATCAGTGCATACAAGATCCCGCTTTTTATATTAATTTGTTTCATCGTCTTGGAATTGATTTTTGACATGACTTAGAAGCCCAGTGAAAGGGTGACATAATAGGTCCTGGTGGTCGGGGCGCTGCCGCTCTCGAATCCTGTCGCCGTCGTTCCCGTCGCATAGGACGACTCAGGATCGATCCCATGCATATGGCTGGAAAGCATCCAAACATTATTACAGGACAAGGCAAGCGTGGCCTTCTGTACCACAGTACCCTTCAACACGCTTTTTGGCAAGGAATAGGCCAGCTGGACGTTGCGCACTCTGACGTTGCTGGCATCGTACAAGTTTGCTTCGGTGATCCCGGTATTTCCGGTATTGACCGCGGCCCAGTACTGCTGCGGAGATACCCTGGTCGTGTTGGCCGAATAACCGCCCCCACCGTTAAGCACCACACCCGGTACTACGAGCGAATCCCTCCTTCCGTTGACGACCGTGGCTGCTGCAGTACCGGCGTTTTCCATGCTCGCGAGCGTGAAAGAGAATTCCTTCCCACCCAGGCTGGCATCGACCAATACCGAAAGCGAAAAATGCTTATACGAGAACCGGTTGGTCCAACCGATGATCTGCCGCGGCTGTTGATTGCCCAATACGGTGTCCCCGTTCGGATCCGCCTGTGGCAAACCCTGCGCGTTCAGGATCATCTTCCCGTAATTGGCATCTTTGGTATCGGTAACGCGATCGAAGCGCGTCCCGTAGATCTGGCCATACCGCTGACCGGCAACGGCATCCACATAGATCTGATCGAATCCACCCAGCTCATATTTCGTTACGCCCGGGTAGAGCGATTTTACCGTATTGTTGTTTTGAGCAAAGTTCACGCTTGTCGTCCAGTTGAACGAACCGGGCCGGGACAGGATCCGTGCATCGGCGCTGATCTCAACACCTGAATTCTGGATGTTTCCCGCGTTAATGACCCGGAAGTTATATCCACTCAACGGGTCCATTGGCAAACTGATGATCTGGTTGGTCGCGTTGGACTTGTACCAGGTAAAGTCGACGCCAAAGACGTCTTTGAAAAACCGCAATTCCGCGCCAACCTCAAGCGATTTGATCAACTGGCTTTTGATGTTGGGGTCGTACAGCGTCGAATTGGGCCAGGCAATGGTGTTGTTGTTCGGATCAAGGCCGATGAAATAGGTATTGAGCAGTTGATAGGGTTGAAGGTCGCTACCTGCCGTGGCATACCCTGCCCTCAGCTTTCCATAGCTAAACCAGGAGGGCATTTCGCCGCCCATTTTCTCGATCATATCGGAGAATACGTAAGACAAATTCACCGAAGGATAGAAGAAAGCCCTGTTGGCCTTGCTGAGCGCCGAAGACCAATCGTTTCGCCAGGTTCCATTCAGGAATAGATAGTTATCGTAGTTCAACTCCACCGATCCATAGACTGAATTGATGGCCTTTGTATTGAACGCCTGACTAAAGGTTGGGTTTCCCTGTGCGTTGGTGATCGAAAAGAGGTTAGGTACCCGCAGCGTGCCCGCGCCGGCGGTGAACGCATTATCCTGCCAGGTCTGAACATTCCCGCCCAAAGTGATCGCACCACCAAACTTGCCAAAAACGTCGTTCTTTTTCGCCGTGATCAGTGTGCTATAGTTCGTTTGATAATAGTTGTCATTCCCGATCCCATAGCTGCCCGAAGGATTGCCTGGGCTGCCTGAATAAAGCTTCGAGCTGGAAGAAGTCGTGTAAAGATCACCCGAGCCCGTGACCGATGCATCCAGCCAGCTGTTGAATTGATACTTCAGCGAAGCATAGAGCAAAAAGCGGTTGCGTGTGTCCTGGTTGAGGTCATATTGCTTTGCCCAGTAAGGGTTAAGCGTATTGCCTCCGGCGTACCAGGTCATATTGCCGGCGGAATCCACTGAACGTTTGAACTGGCGGATATCCAGGCTCCGCGGGAAATCGTTCAGCGTAAGGAAAATGTTGTTCGTATTGGAACCTTCCAGCGGACGGTTCTTGGCCGTCGCATTGATGAATTGGACTTTTGTATCCAGCGTCCAACGTTGGTTCTGGCCGAATTTGCTGACTGCTCTTGCGGTGATATTGTTACGTGCAAGTGTCGCGCCCGGAATAAGGCTCTTATCATCCATGCGGCTATAAGACGCATAGACCGAAGTGTTGGCGTATTGCTGCTGGAAAGAAATATCCTGGGTCGAAATGACGCCATTCCTCAGGTAGTTCCCAACATTATTATATGGCTGCAGCTTGACGCTGTTTCCGGCCCAATCGGTGACGGTCTGGCCGGTCATTTGCGGTCCCCAGCTTTTACCGGACGTCTTGTCATAGGTTCCATCGGATCCCTGGCCAAAGACATTTTGCATCTTTGGGGCAGTGAAAATACTTTCTACACCGACGGAGGAGGATACCGAGATGCCCGCGCCCGGTTGTTTCGTCCCGCTCTTGGTGGTGATCATGATCACGCCGTTACCACCCAACGATCCGTACAATGCGGCGCCTGCCGGCCCCTTCAGCACGGTGACGGAGGCAATGTCGTCCGGATTGATATCGCTCAACCCGTTACCCATATCCAGTGATGGATTGTAGAAGTCATTTGTCGATCCGACACCCTGGCGGCCCGTGAAGTCGCCAATCGGTACGCCGTCCACTACGATCAGGGGCTGGGAGATATCCGTCAGGGAGTTGTTACCGCGAAGGCGGAACTGAGAAGATCCCGAAGGGCCCGTGCCACTGCGAATAACCTGCAGACCGGCTACCTGTCCCGTGAGGTCGTTTTCCAGGTTCGGGTCCTTGATCTCGTTGAGGGTCTCGCCTTTCACTTCCTGTACGGCATACCCCAACGACTTCTTTTGCTTCTTGATACCCAGGGCCGTTACGACTACCCCTTCCATCTGGTTGGTCGCCGGCCGCATGGTGATCGGCTGATCGGCATTGGCCGCGGATACCTTTACGAGTTCATATCCTGTATAGCTGACTTCCAGTATCGCATTAGGCCTTACCGCAATCTTGAAATGACCAGTTGCGTCGGTGGTCGTGTAATTCTGCCTGCCCTTCTCATGAACAGTAGCAGCAGCGATTGGCGCACCGGATGAATCGATGACGCTCCCGGTAATGGTCTTGGTCTCCTGGGCGCTGGCGCATAGGAAGCCAAAAGTCACCACCAGCAAAAGCAGTGATTTTCTAAGCAGCATTTTCATTATGTTTTAGTTTTTGTTCCAAAGAGTGATTATGTTGACAGTGATTGATTTTAACGGTAGGCTTGTGTTCAGGTTTATACGGTCATTTTCTTCCTAAAGGATTCGGCATAGCTGTCTATGTCGTTCTCGTCGAACCCCTCCATGACCAGCGCTGCCGCACCAAGGAGTCCTGCCTGGTACCCCAGTTTCGAGACGATGATCCTGGTGTTTTCGGCCAGCCTGGGTATACAGTGCTCATTCAAAGCTTGCTGGATCGGAGCTTCCCATATCTTTCCGGCGGTAGCACCCCTCCCGCTCAGCACGATCAACTCCGGATTGAGCAAATGGACAAGGATCGCAACACCCCTGCCGATATTGTAACCCGCCTCCGAGAAAACGCCGATGGCCATCTTGTCTCCCTTCAACGCGGCGTCCTTTACCGACCAGAAAGACTGTTCGATATTATGGCTGTCGACCATGCCGGTGGTGAGCGAGGAGAGCTCTCCCTTTCGCAGCCGTTCCTTCGTTTTTTCGAGGATGACCGAAAGGGATGACTCCGTTTCGAGACAGCCGTATTTTCCGCAAGAGCAGAGTTTGCTGTTGGAAAACATCGGAATATGGCTGAACTCGCCGGCGAATCCATTGGTTCCGCGGAACAACTGTCCATCCAGGATCATCCCCAAACCAACGCCCCAGCCGATGTTGATGACCATCGCATTGGTCACCTTACCTGCTGCTCCGAACTTCTGTTCGGCCAGCCCGATAACGCTGGAATCGTTATCCACAAAGACCCTGACACCGGTTTTTTCAGTTACGATCGAGGCGACTGCGTCTGGCCCCGTGATGGAATAGTTCACCCCGTGATCAGCATCTATAAATCCGGGCATGGCAATTCCGATCCCTGCGATCCGGTATTTATCTACCGCGGACACCGACAGGAACTTCTCGATCTCATCGGCAAGTGCTCTGACATATCCGGCGTTGTTATAGAAATTGATAGCCGCCTCGTACACCTGTGAGACCATCTCCCGTCGCATGTCCATGATGACCATCCTTACCACAAATTGATCCACCGACACGGCGAGGGTATACATAAAATCACCTGCCAGGGAATACAGGAGCGGTTTCCTTCCACCTGTGGAAGGAGCATAACCGTTCTCTATGACGGCCCCTTTAGTGATCAATTCGGATAATCGTACTGCAGTATTGGGAAGACTTTTTTCGATGACCTTGCTCAGGTCCAGGCAGGACATGGACTTGTTGTAATACAACTCCTTCAAAATTCCACTGGCTTTATTCCAGGGCCTGGCAGCAGTCATGCAGTAGTTTTTAAAAAAAATAGAAAAGTTGTCTACCTTTTTATAAAGATAGGGCGAAAAACAAAAATCGCAAGTTTTTTTTACCCCGGCCTTCTAAACCTGACCCTTCTTTTAAATCATACGCGCATTGTACCGATCTATTACAATACTTCGATTGATCAAAGTGCCAACCGACCATCGCCGCATACAGGCGGCTCGGCCTTTGGCGGCCATTAGTATTAAAAAACCCTTATTTTGTCCAAAGACGGCAATCACCCAACCCAACTGGTTTGAAACGGCTCTCCCTTCATATCGCTTTCTGGCTCGTTTATTTAACGGAGGATGTAACGCTCATCTATCTCTGGGATAAGACCACGTTCACCGGACTTTCTAACAGCCGCCAACTTGGCCTCGCTATCCTGAACAGCCTCACTTCCGCCATCCCCAAATTCCTGTTCATCTACTATGTGCTTTACTTCAACCTTCCCAAATTGCTCAACGCGAAATCCGAACGGAAAAAGTACATAGCGCTGTTGGTATTGGCGCTGATTGCAGCGATGGTCTTATACAGGGCGATAACCGTATTCCTTCAATCGCCGGTGATCTACGGCGGCGCTGTCGATTTCGGCAGTTTCTTTAGCGGCCGCCGGGTTATGCAAACCTTCATGGATCTCGGTTTTGCAGCGGGGGCGGCCATTGTCATCAAACAATTCCGCCTGCAATTGGCCGGAAAGGAAAAGGAAAACCGCCTGGTCAGGGAGAAATTGGAAACCGAGTTGAAGTTCCTGCGGAATCAGACCAACCCCCATTTCCTTTTCAATACCCTGAACAATATATACGCCCTGGCAAGAAAAAGGTCCGATGAAACCGCCGATGTGGTGATGAAGCTGTCAAAGCTCCTGCGGTTCATGTTGTACGAAACAAGGAACGCACAAATACCCATCAGCGACGAAATCAAGGTCCTGGATGACTATATCGAACTGGAAAAGCTAAGGTACAATGACCGCCTCACGGTCAGCTTCATCCGGGAAATCGACAACGACAACGAACCGATAGCTCCCCTTCTGCTCATCCCTTTCGTTGAAAACGCCTTCAAACACGGAGCCAGCGAAAGCCGCTTCGAATCCTACATCAATCTGGAACTGACCCTGCAAAAAGGGATATTAGAGTTCAATATCGAGAACTCGAAAGAGGAAAACGGAAAGACCGATAAGGACGGCAACATCGGCTTGTCCAATGTCCGTCGTCAGCTGGAACTCCTGTACAAGGAGTATGAAGTCTCCAAAACGGCTGACGCCGGCATATTCAAGGTGTTCGTAAAGATAAACCTGAGACGACATGCAAACCTATAATTGTATCATCATTGAGGATGAACCTCTGGCTGCGGAGGTCCTGCAGGACTATATCAGGCAGATCCCGTTCTTAAAACTGGTCAGTAGTTGCACCGACGCCTTTTTTGCGATGGAAAGCCTGCACGAGTTCGATATCGATCTCATGTTCCTCGACATCCACCTGCCGAAGATGACCGGGATAGACCTGATCAAGGTCCTGAAGAAACCGCCAAAGGTGATCATCACATCCGCCTACCAGGAATATGCACTCCAGGGATATGAGTTCAATGTGATCGACTATCTGCTCAAACCCATCGAATTCAGCCGCTTCCTGAAAGCCGTCAATAAAATGGAGCCTCCGAAAGAAATGCAGCTCCCGCCCAGGCCGGCGCCCATGCCTTCGGAGCGGGTACACTTGTTCTTCACGGTTGGCAAGAAGAGGGTAAAGGTGTTCCTGGATGAGATCCTTTACATAGAAAGCATGAAGGAGTATATTCGGGTGAATACGAAAAGCAAAACCGTCCTCACCAAATTCAAGCTAAGCCAGGTAGACGGTTTGCTCAGCGAAAATAATTTCTTGCGGATCCACCGGTCGTTCATCGTGGCAAAGGACAAGATCGAAGCGTTCAGCGCAACGGAAGTGGAGCTTGGAGGCAAGAGACTTCCGATCGGCAGGAGCTATAAGGAACTTGTTCTGAGCGTACTGGAATGCTGAAATGCACGATCCGACCTACCAACTGCATTTTGGCGACACAACCGGTTATCGGTTGCCGGTGCCCTGCCGGTGGTTGAATAGATCGGAATTTCGCGCGTGATTCACCTAATTTCAACCGGAAGCAGGCAGTTATCAACCGGAAGTAGGCAAATTATCAAATAACCCAAGGGGGCATCGAGTCACACCAAAAGGGCGCCAATGAGCAGGAACTCGGGGCCCTTTTTCATTTTAATTTGTAAGAACAACGTTTTATCGCCGTCCGTTGTTCAGGCATTCGCCGCTTATTTTTCGGTTTCTCATTTAAAGTTTGGTACGCATCGTTTTGAACACTTTACCCTCTATTTTCGTACCCATGAGCACTTTTGTCCTTCCGCTGCTTGACATCGGCGACACGACAAAGAGACTGGCCGGTAACAAGGCAGCCAATCTCGCCGAACTTTCCCGGCTACCTGAAGTTCGCGTGCCGGATGGGTTCTGCGTAACCACCGATGCATTCCGGGAAGTCACCTTCCACAACCGGACATTTAACCTATTGCTTGACGAACTCCGGCATTTGTCCGTCCGGGACCGGCAGAAAATAGATGAGGCCGGCGCCCGGATGCGTTCGGCCATCCAAAATATTTTCATTCCAAATGCGCTTGCGAGCGAGGTCGGGAGCTATCTCGCCCGTTTCGGCGCGGACGACGCCTATGCAGTCAGATCCAGTGCGACGGCGGAAGACCTTCCGGCCGCGTCCTTCGCGGGTCAGCAGGATACATGGTTGAACGTGGTGGGGAAAAACGCGGTACTTCACCATATCAGGAAGTGCTGGGCATCGCTGTTTACCGGCCGCGCGATCGTTTACCGCATGCAAAACGGCTTCGATCATCAGGAAGTGTTGCCCGCGGTAGTCATTCAGCGAATGATCCCGGCCGAAGCGGCCGGGGCGGCCTTTACCGCCGATCCCCTGACGGGCAACCGGAAGGTCGTCAGGGTCGATGCGGCTTACGGCACCGGGGAAGCCGTCATGTCCGGCCGCGTGAATGCCGACAACTACGAGGTCCGCAGCGGGGTGATCACCGCCAAAACGGTAGCCGCGCTTCACAGGCAGGTGCTGTCCGATGTCCGCATCTTGCAGTTGGAAAGCTGCTGCCGGGGGATCGAACAACATTTCGGCGTGCCGCAGGACATAGAATGGTGCCTCTGGAACGGTGAGATCTATATCCTGCAGAGCCGCCCCATTACTACGTTGTATCCAATTCCCGAATCCGATGAACCGGGGAATCGGGTGTACGTCTCCGTGGGCCACCAGCAAATGATGACCGACGCGCTGAAGCCCCTCGGGCTGTCCGTCTGGCAGTTGATCGCCTTCCGGACCATGCATCAGGCGGGCGGCAGGTTGTTCGTAGACATCACACAAAGCCTGGCCTCGCCCACCGGGCGCGAAATGATGATGAAGGCAATGGGCCGGCATGACCCGTTGATCCGGGAGGCCCTCGCAACGATCATCGACCGCGGCGACTTTATCCGGCCTTTGCCCGCGGATCCATCCTCGCAACCATCTGTACAACCCCAGCCGCCCGCATCCCCGCAACCACCTGTACAACCCCCGCCGCCCGGCCAAACCGGCAATGCGCCACCCCCCTGGGCCTTCCCGTCTAAGATACAAGACGGCCGAACCAGGGTGGCCGGCCTGATCGCGCGCAGCCAGAGTGCGATCGAAGCGCTTCGCGGCTCGATCCTCTCGAAATCCGGAACCGCCCTCTTCGATTTTATCCAGGAAGACATCGGACAGCTCAGGAAATCCATGGCGGATTCTGAATCCATGGCCGTGATCTCGACCGCGATCGATGCCTCCGGCTGGTTGAACGAAAAAATGAGTGACTGGTTGGGCGAAGGGAACGTTGCGGACGCCATTTCTCAATCCGCAACCGACAACATAACGGCCGGCATGGGCCTCGCGTTGTTGGATGTCGCCGACGCGATCCGCCCCTTTCCCGAGGTCGTCGCTTTTCTCGAACAACCGCCGGCCAGGACCTTCTTTGCGACATTGCGAAATTTGCCGGGCGGGGAGATTGCCGAAGGATCAATTTCCGGATTTTTGGACAAGTACGGCATGCGCTGCCCGGGTGAGATCGATATCACGGCGGCCCGCTGGTCCGAACGGCCGGCGACCCTGTGTCCTCATATTCTCAGTAATATCAGGGCGTTTCAACCTGGCGCCGCCAAAAGAAAATTTGAAGAAGGGCTACGCCTTGCAACCGCCGCGGAGCTTTCCCTGCTGGACCGGTTACGGTCATTGCCGGACGGCGAACGGAAGGCGGCGGAGGCAAAAAAGGTCATCGGTCTTATCCGCGATCTGATCGGATATCGCGAATATCCAAAATACCAGATCGTCAACCACCTGTATTTGTATAGGCTGGCCTTGTTGCGGGAAGCCGGCCGGCTGCTCGGGCGCGGCATCATCCGGGACATCACGGACGTCTACTATCTCACTTTCCAGGAATTCCGCGAAACGGTGCGAAGCAACCACGCGGACCAGCAGCTCATCGCAGCACGAAGATCCGCACAGTCGGTTTTTGAACGGCTCAGCCCGCCAAGGGTGATCACATCGGACGGCGAAATCGTCCTCGGGAAATATGACCAAAAAGACCTGCCCGACGGCGCTCTCCCCGGGCTGGCCGTTTCATCCGGAATCGCGGAAGGCCGGGCACGCGTTGTGCTTAACATGGAAGACGCCGCAATTGCAGATGGAGATATCCTCGTCACTCGTTTTACCGATCCCGGCTGGACCCCGTTGTTCGTCTCGGTAACGGGTTTGATCACCGAAGTGGGCGGCCTGATGACCCACGGAGCCGTCATTGCCCGGGAATACGGGTTGCCGGCGGTGGTCGGCGTGGAGGATGCCACCCGAAAGATCAAAGACGGTCAGCGGGTCCGCGTCAATGGTACGGCCGGTTATGTGGAAATTCTTGACGCCGGCCTGTCCAATTTGCCAAACCCCGATCCTCTTTAGCGTATACTAAACAAAAAAATCAAAGCCATGACAAAGAGAATCAATCAGCAGGAGAAAGCTATGACGGCCCTGAAGACATTGTATCCGCTGGGAGCCTATCTGGCCAAGTCTTCCGTCGGGGAGCCTTTGCTCAACCTGATCTATTTCCGGGTTTCCCAGCTTAACGGCTGCTCCTTTTGCCTCGACATGCATTCCAAAGACCTCCGGGCCAAAGGCGAAACCGAGCAACGTCTGTATGTGCTCGACGGTTGGCGGGAAGCCCCCTTCTACACGCCAAAGGAGCGCGCCGCGCTTGCCTGGGCGGAGTCGTTGACGCAGCTTCACGGTGCCGTGGCGGATGACCTTTACCAGGAAGCCCGGCGGCAGTTTTCCGAGGAGGAATTGGTCGATCTTACCATGGCGGTGATCGCGATCAATAGCTACAACCGCTTTAACCTGGCCTTCCCCGACCCCGAAAGGGTTGGGACCTATCGGCCCGGCCAGTTTGATCACGCGTAAACCTTGCCCCGCGGGCATTTATCTTCCCTGTCCCTCGCCACGCAGCGACCCGTTACACCGTTGCTGAAATAGCCTATTGAAAACTCGCGCTGAATGGAGTGTATCATTTGCGTACACACCGTGCCCGGAACCGGACAACGGCAGCCGCCTTCATGCATCCTGGTTCTATCCATAACCTGCCGAAATCGCTCTGCTTCAGGTCATCCCTTGCCTTGCCATATCCTGGCCCCATCCGGCACATGTTTTGTGCCCAATCGGCATTCAAACATCCAAAATGCTCACTCACTTCTTTGAGATCGCCTGGCGCAACCTCAAAAAACGAAAGCTGTTCGCCCTGATCAATATTGCCGGCCTCTCGATTGGTATGGCCTGTTGCCTGCTGATCACGCTGTATGTATTGAACGAATTCTCATACGATCGCTACCACAGGAATGCGGATCGCATCTACCGGGTGACTCAAACGTTCCGGACAGTCCAAAAGGGTGAGAAGCCCGGCCCTCCCGTCCCGGCCGATTTTTGGGTCTGGGGCTGCGCCCCGGTCGGAGCGGCGCTCCAGGCGGATTTCCCCGAGATCGAAAAGGTGGTGCGGTTCATGAGTCCGAACTCCGTGCTGCTGCAGCACGGCGACCGGCGTATCCAGCAGGACAACTTGCTGTTTATGGATTCGACGGTGTTTGATGTGTTCAGCTGGAAGCTGTTGTACGGCGATCCGCGCACGGCCCTGATCGCGCCCAATAGCCTCGTGTTGACACAGGCGGTTGCGAAGAAATTCTTCGGCGACCGGGACCCGGTGGGCCAGATCCTGCGCGCGGACAATTCGACCAACCTGCAGGTCACCGGCGTCATGCAGGATGTACCGCCTAATTCCCAATTCACCTTCAACGGGCTGATCTCCATGTCGACGATGCGGCAGCAGCGGCCTGAAATATTCAACAGTTGGGGATATGTTGATTTTTATACCTATTTGCTTTTGAAACCCAACGCGGGTATTGAGCCTTTGAAACGCCAGGCTGACGCATTCGTCAGGCGGCATGACCCCGATGATCCCGGTTACGTCATCAATTTCGAAAAAATGACGGATGCCTACTTGCATTCCGAAGCGATCAGGCAGCCCGGCCCCACTGGAAGCCTCTCCAACGTCTATCTGTTTTCCTGCATTGCGGCATTTATCATGCTGATCGCCTGTGTGAATTTCATGAATCTCTCCACCGCCCGTTCTCTGGAAAGGGCCAGGGAAGTCGGTGTCAGGAAGGTGCTCGGCGTGACCCCCCGGACGCTCATGGGTCAGTTCCTGGCAGAATCCATTTTGTTCTCCCTGTTCTCCGGAATTGTTGCCTTAGTGCTCGCGAGCCTCGGGCTACCGCTGATATCCGCCCTGTCGGGAAAAGACCTCGCCGATTTTAATCTGTTCAGACCCGCGATCGTAGTCGGCATGCTGGCTTTCTCCGTCGTGATCGGCATGATTGCGGGTATATATCCTGCCTGGTTCCTGTCCGGCTTTAAGGCGATCACCGTGCTAAAGGGTAAGTTCAACCCATCCGGCCGGGGTATTCAGCTACGCAAAGCATTGGTGGTATTTCAGTTTACGGTCTCGATCGTCCTGATCGCCGGGACCATGATCGTTTATCGCCAGCTTTCCTTCCTCAATCACCATGATCTCGGCTTTCGGAAAGACCAAATGCTTATTATTGACTTCGAAGGTGACGACCAGGTCGAGCAACATATTGAATCCATCAAAACGGCGATTGCCAGTGACCCCGGGGTGTCTTCGGTCACGGCTTCCCGGGCCGTTCCCGGAGAGTTCCTTCCCAACGGAGGCACGCGCATTGAAGCACCCGATGGAAGGATGAATTCCCAGATACCATACATCTACGAGATCGATTTCGATTTCCTCCCTACCTATCATATTCCGCTGCTGGCAGGCCGGAATTTTTCCCGTTCGTTCCCCACGGACAGCGCCGGGTCTTTAGTCATCAACGAAGCGGCCGCCCGCTTGTTCGGTTACCGGAACCCCGCGGCAGCCGTTGGAAAGAAATTCGACCAGTGGGGCCGAAAGGGAACGATCATTGGCGTCGTCAAAGACTTCAATTTCCGGTCGCTTCGCCAGGAAGTGCAACCGCTCACCCTGCGCTACGCCTATCCGGATGTGCTCAATCGCATTTCAGCGTCTCTGAAAAGCGATGATATTGCCGGCACCATATCCCGGCTCCAGGCTGTATGGACCAGACTGGCGCCGCAACGCCCTTTCATGTACCATTTTCTCGACCAGTCTTTCAACGACCAGTATAAAGCTGACGAACAATTCGGGAACCTGTTCACCTTTTTCTCGTTTCTTTCCATCTTTATCGCATGTCTTGGACTGTTTGGGCTGTCCACATTCATGGCGCAGCAACGGGTGAAAGAGATTGGTATTCGGAAAGTCCTTGGTTCTTCCCGGTCCGGCATCATTTTACTCCTGTCAAGGGACTTCGTCCGGTTGGTTGTAGTCGCGATTCTTATTGCGGTTCCGCTTTGCTGGTGGGTAATGAGCGATTGGTTGCAGGGATTTGCCTATCGGGTCCGGATCGGCCCGCTGGTCTTTCTGGAATCCGGCCTGATCTCGCTCGCGATCGCCCTGGCGACGATGACCTGGCAATCCATTAGGGCCGCCACGGCCAACCCGGTCCGCTCTTTACGGAGCGAGTAGCTGACCGGCAACCATCCCGCAGTCCATCGCGGCACGGAATCGGCCACTTTTTCAAAATCCGTACCTTCGGCGAAAATCGCCCCTGCATGAGAAAGACCGTCTTGTTCCTGATTGGCCTTGCAATCGCCTTCACCGGTTACAGCCAGCCCGGGCCGCACCCTTCCTGGGCCCGGCGCGCCAATATATATGAAGTAAATATCCGCCAGTATACCCGCGCGGGTACTTTCAGGGCATTCCAGCCCAACCTCGACAGGCTCAAGGCGATGGGCGTTGACATTCTTTGGATCATGCCGATCAATCCCATCAGCAAGGTCGACCGGAAAGGCACACTGGGTAGTTACTATGCGGTTTCCGATTACACGGCCGTCAACCCTGAATTCGGCACCCTCGCCGATTTCCGGCGCCTCGTGCAGGCCAGCCATGCGAGAGGAATGAAAGTCATCCTCGACTGGGTGCCCAATCATACCGGAGCAGACAACCGCTGGCTTACCCAGCATCCGGATTTTTACAAAAAGGATAGCACCGGCAAGGCCGCCGTGCCATTCGACTGGACCGACACCCGCCAGCTTGACTACGGCAACCCCGAACTGCGCGATAGCATGATCGCCGCCATGCAGTACTGGATCCGGACATCCGGGATCGATGGCTTCAGGTGCGACGTGGCATGGAACGTCCCGGGCGATTTTTGGCGCACCTGTATCGACAGCCTGCGAAAAATGAAGACGGTCTTCATGTTAGCCGAAGGGGACAAACCTTACCTGGCGGAAAACGGCTTCGATGCGCTCTATCCCTGGGATTACTTCCACACCATGATCCGGGTGGCGAAGGGCGAAACCTCCGCGCTTGCGCTCGACAGCGCGCTGGCGCAGGAGCGAAAGATCTATCCGTCCGGAACCCTCGAAATGTATTTCACGAGCGACCACGACGAGAACAGTTGGAACGGCGCGGACTACAACACCTTTCCCGGTCCATCCCACGCCCCGTTCGCCGTACTCACGCAAACCCTTCCCGACAATATTCCGCTCATCTATAGCGGCCAGGAGGAACCGGTGCTCCGGGCGATTTCCTTTTTTGAGAAAGACTCGATCCATTTCCGCAAATACGCGCGTGCGAAATTTTACACCCAGTTGCTGGCCCTGCGCAAACGCAGTCCCGCGCTCGATGCGGATGCCTCGTTCACCCGCGTGCCGGCAGGCGACGAAAATTCGGTGTATGCTTTTCTCCGCGAAAAGTCGGGCAACAAGATACTCGTGATCCTCAACTTTTCCAACACGGCGCAATCCGTCCGGATCGACAGCCAATCCCTGTGGGGGCAGCCCGTCGAAACCTTCTCGGGCCGGCGCCTCACCGTCAACGCAGACGCCTGGACGCTGGAGCCGTGGGGATACAGGGTCCTGGAATACCGGACGCCCTGACGGCTACCGCTTTCGGGCATATATGTAAGTCTTGTACAAAATCCCGCCCGTTACGCCTGGTCCGATGTACACGTTGTCCAGCAAGACGGGTCCCTGAATTTCGCGGACCGCTGATGGATTATCGTTTGATGAATTCGCGAACCTGCCGGCCGGTTTGCCCGTCCAGCACAAGGAAATATACCGCGGGCGCCAGCTTGCTTACCGGAATATTTACGGTATTGATGCCTTTGCGCAGGCCCACCTGCAACGAAAAGACCGGCTGACCAAGGACATCCGTGACCGTTAGGCCCGCGGTACCCGCCGTCCAGGAGTAGACGGTCATCGTGAGTGCATCCTTGACAGGGTTGGGTTGCAAGAGAATGGATCCTGCATCGGGGCCTGTCGTAATGGTAAAGTTCAGGATCCGTGAATACTGCCATTTCCCCGTCCCGTCCTGCCAGGACAACCGGTAGGCCAGCTCTCCGTCCAGACCTTGCACCGGGTCGGAATATTCATATTGGATCGAATCGCCTGAAGCGGCAATGGTGGCAAGGTCGCGGAACCCGGCAGAATCCGTGGCCCGCTCTAAAACAAACGAATGGACCCCATTGGCCGCGGCCGACGCAGAAAGCGACCATTGCAGCACGATTGCCGATGCGCTGCGCACCCCCGTAAAGGTTTGCAGTGCCGGAGAGGCAAGTACGACGCACACCGAGGTGGACGCAACGGGCGCGACATAACCCGCCTGGCTCAGCCCGGTCGCCCCGCTGGCCGCGCCGTTGGATTGCCCCCGGCAGGAAGTTTTGGTATTTCCGGAACTGACGACGCCGTTTGCGCCACCTGTCACCGACGCCGTGACCGCCGCGGGAATGCTGGCGCCGGAAGTCCAGATCACACCCCCGCCGCCTCCGCCGCCGGGACCCGTGCAGTCATTCACCCGGTTGCTCGAATTGGAGCCTTGGCCACCGTTGGCTTCAGCCGTAATGCTTCCTGAGATCGATGTCGCGGCAAGAACGATCGTCCCTCCTGCGCCGCCTCCGCCTCCCCCATCTCCTTCCGCCTGTAAAGGATCCAGGCAAGCTGAGTTTGAGGGTTGGAGACCGTTAGCAAGGAGTTGTCCGCCTCCGCCATTGATGGTGGGCGCAGCAAGGACGATGATGCCGCCCCCGTTAGCTCCCGGTTCTCCGACACCATTGTTCTCCTGCCCGCTCCCGCCGCCACCGCCAAAGAAGATGCGGTTTACGCCGGTGCTATAGCCATACCCGGCCAGGCTGATACCACCCACGCCGGGATATTGGGCATGGCAATCGAACGTCGTTTCCCCCGCACGGGTGCCCCCGGCTCCGCCGGCGCCGTAATTGCCCCCGCCAGCGCCTCCGGCATTGGCATTGTTTCCGCCGCCGCCCCCATTCGCCAGTTTGCCCATCCCGAAATGCTCGTTCGCCACATACGCCGCGATCCCCTCGCCCTTTTTTCCACCGGTATTATCGCCGCTGGTGGCGGTGTCATAGTAATAGGCGTTAACGTTGACAAACCAGTCGCAATTATATGGCGGAACAGGCCAGTTTACCAGCGCTCCGCCCTGGAAACCCTGTCCGCTCACATCCACGTTCGCATTCAGAGTGATGGTGTTGGTAGCGGCGACGACGACTACGCCCCCCTTTCCGGCGACCGGGTCCCAGGCCTTCGCGTTCACTGTCCCGGCAATCGTCACCGAAGCGTAGGTATTGTAAGCTACGAGTTGTACCTGCCCGGTCGCGTCATATGCATTCAGCAGCTTGTCTTGTAATAGCACATTGTTTCCGCTGATGCTGCACACAATATTGAATTCATAATTGCCCGCATCCCCGACGGCAGCGATGTTGCCGTAGGCGGCAGAGTTGGTGGTCGTAATGGAAGCTCCCTTCATTTGGATGATCATCACCGGTTGGCCGTTCGACAAACCTGAAGCATTATCGACGGTCAGCGTGTTGCTCACAGAATTCACAGCCGTGACGGCATAATAGGAATTGACTACCCCCGAGATGGACTGGCAAGGGGCGTCAGCGCAGACAAAAGCTATGAGGATCAAGGACAAAGCGATCCTGGTCACGGTCTTCATACGTATTGGTTCTCGCGTTAAAAATACTGCTTATATTTAACACTTGCAAGCCCAGGAACTCCTTCCCAATACTTGATAATCAGCCACATTCGAGATGCCCGCATTCTCCCTGGGCGCCTTAATCTAAATGGCCTTCCGCCTTACAGCATCCTTGCGACGTCCCGACAATTTCTGATCCGGTCGGAATCAAAAAATCTGCATCTGTTTTATTTACTGAAACAACGCCATCTTTGTTCCCCAAAATTTCAACATGCATCCGAAATTCCAGATCATCGATTTTCGCCCTGAACACCAGGCATCTTTCCGGCAGATCTATCGCGACTGGTTCAATGCGCATTTTCGCATGCCTACCGAACCGGTCGACGACTTTGTGCTCGACCACCCGGAACAAGCGATCCTGGAAAAAGGCGGGGCGATACTGGTTGCCGTTGAGGATGGCGAGGTCGCTGGTTTTGTTGCGCTGAAACAAGCAGGATCGGCGGAATGGGAATTGACAAAAATGGCCGTCCGCGCCGAATCTCGCGGGAAAGGTCTGGGTCGGGCGCTATGCAAAGCCATCCTCGACAAGGCCGCGGCCCGCGGTGCGTCCCGGGTTACCTTGTACTCCCACAATTCGCTCGAAGCCGCCCTGAAGTTGTACCGTAAATTGGGATTCACCGAGGTCGGCTTGGCAGACGGGCATTATTCAAGCTTTCGGTGTAATATAAAAATGGAGAAGATCCTGACGGACGGCGACGACGAGACCAGCCTCGACCCTGAAAGTTGGTCGCAAATGCGGCGGCTGGGACATCGCATGGTCGACGATATGATGGATTATCTGCAGTCGATAGGCGACCGGCCCGCATGGAATGCACCGGCCGGGGACGCTATCAAACAATTAAACCGACCTCTCCCCCTTCAGCCCAGCGATCCCACGGCTGTCTATGAAGATTTCCTGACCGGCGTACTCCCGTACAACAAAAACAATATCCATCCCCGGTTCTGGTCCTGGGTGGAGGGCGGAGGGACACCCTTCGGGATGCTGGCGGATATGCTGGCCAGCGGGATGAACGCAAATCTGGCCATCGGCAATCATGCTCCCGTATATGTCGAACGTCAGGTCATTGAATGGAGTAAGGAGATATTCGGATTTCCTCCTTCGTCGGGCGGCGTACTGACCAGTGGCGCATCGATGGCCAATATCACCGCCCTCGTCGTGGCGAGGAACCATGCGCTCGGCGCCATAAAGGAAAAAGGTCTTCGCGCTGCGCCCGCCCAATTGCTGCTGTATGGTTCCGGGGAAACCCATAATTGTGTGCTCAAAGGCGCCTCCGTCATCGGGATCGGAAGTGACAATTTTCGCAAGGTGCCTGTGGACGCAGATTACCGGATCCGCCCCGACATCCTGCTCGACATGATTCACGAGGACCGCGAGGCGGGTTATCTCCCGTTCTGCCTGATTGGAAATGCGGGTACCGTCAATACCGGTGCGATTGATGACCTCGGCAGGCTAGCTGCGATCGCGCGCCAGGAGAATGTCTGGTTTCACGTCGACGGGGCTTTTGGCGCGGTTCCGAAAATCCTGCCCGAATTCGACGCAATCCTCAAGGGCATCGAATTGGCGGACAGCCTGAGCTTCGATTTTCATAAGTGGTTCTATGTCAATTATGAGGTGGGCGCCGTCCTTATCCGCGATGCCGCCGCCCATCGTGAAGCCTTTAGCACGCCGGTCAGCTATCTCGCCGCGCATGCACGTGGCCTGGCTGGAGGGCCGGATCCGCTGTCCAACTATGGAATGGAGCTTTCAAAAGGCTTCCGCGCGCTAAAGGTCTGGATGCTCCTGAAACACCACGGCATCCGCCGGTATGAACACCAGGTCCGCCAGAATATCAGGCAGGCGCAATACCTGTCCGGGCTCATCGCTTCGTCCGCGGAACTGGAACTCCTGGCACCCGCTTCGCTGAATATCGTCTGCTATCGCTTCAATCCCGGGAACCTCGACGGACAGGTGCTCAACCGGCTGAATAAAGAATTGCTTCAGCAATTGCAGGAACAGGGGATCGCCACGCCCTCTTACACAACGCTGAATGGCCGCTACGCGATCCGCGTCGCGATCACCAACCACCGTAGCACCCGCCATGACTTCGATATCCTCGTGGAATCCACGCTTCGCCTGGGCCGCGCGCTTACGGCATAAACCAGATTCCCCATGCTCCTCCTGTAAAAGCGACCGCCGGTGACGAGCTGTATTATTTAAATTTTTGATGTAAGTTTGCCACACACCACAACCGCAAGGCATGCCAAGTTCCAGAAAATCGGCGCTGGGTTTCATTTTCCTCACGCTCCTCATCGATTGTATGGGCTGGGGCCTGATCATCCCGGTGATCCCTGCCCTGATCGTCCAGTTGAAACATGTGCCCGCAAACGAGGCAAGCAACTACGGCAGCTATCTGCTGGTCGCATTCGCCATCACACAGTTCGTGTTCTCTCCCGTTATCGGCAATTTGAGCGACCGCTTCGGCCGCCGGCCGGTGCTCCTGTTCTCATTATTGGGTTTCGGCGTTGACTATATCGTACAGGCCGTCGCGCCGGCGTATGGTTGGTTGTTCATCGGCCGGGTCGTTGCCGGCATCACCGGCGCAAGTTTCACGACCGCCAGCGCCTATATTGCCGATATCAGTAATAACCCCCAGGAACGGGCGAAGAATTTCGGCATGATCGGCGCCGCTTTCGGTCTGGGATTCATGCTTGGGCCCGCCCTCGGCGGCCTGCTGGCGCATTGGGGCATCCGGGCGCCTTTTTATGGTGCCGCGGTCCTGTGCCTGCTCAATTGCACATACGGCTATTTTTTCCTGCCTGAATCCCTGGCTGTCGAAAACCGGCGGCGCTTCGAGTGGAAACGAGCCAACCCGTTCGGCGCACTCAAATTCCTGACACGCCATCCGGAGATCGGCAACCTGGCTTTCGCATTTTTCCTGATCTATTTCGCGGTGCAGGCCGTGCAGGCGAACTGGAACTTCTTCACGGACTATCGGTTTCATTGGAGCCCGGGCATGATCGGCCTTTCCCTGACGATCGTCGGCGTGCTCATTGGTGGCGTTCAGGCCGGTCTCACCCGGGTGATCAACCCCCGGCTTGGGAATGAAAAGAGCATCTATCTTGGCTTGTCCCTATATACCCTCGGGCTCATCCTTTTCTCGATGGCAACGCAAAGCTGGATGATGTTCCTGTTCCTGGTGCCGTACTGCTTGGGGGGCATCGCGAGTCCCTCGCTCCAGGCCGTTATATCCAGCCATGTCAGCCCCAGCAACCAGGGCGAACTGCAAGGCGCCCTGACCGGACTCATGAGCGTGACCACGATCATCGGGCCGCTGGTCATGAACAACAGTTTCGCCTATTTTACCAGTAGCAAGGCGCCTTTTTATTTTCCCGGGTTTCATTTCCTGATCGGCGCGGCCAGTATGCTGATGAGCGTCGTCATCGCTTACCGGGTCCTCAGCAAGGAAAAGGCCCCCCCGGCCCCCGTGTCGCCTCCGGCCAATTGAAGACGGACTACCGCCGTCCGACGGATCGCCGCCATGCTCTAATGCTGTTCTAACGAGATTTTAAGCTCCTTCTAAATCGAGTTTGATATTTTTGCGCCAAATACATTTACTATGATAAAAATCACCCCTGTCCTGTCCATTCTGGCCACAGGGCTTTTCTTTTTCAGCGCTTGTGTTCCCACAAGTAAATTCAATGCGTCCCAAATGGCGCTGTCCTCCGCCCGGTATGACAGCGCCCAACTGGCAGCCAAGGTAAAAGACCTGCAAAACCAACTGGCGCAGGCCAATCAACTTGCCACGGACCGCCAGCACCAGATCGACTCGGTTACCGGAGTAATGAACGACGAGACAGCCGCCCTAAACAGGCAACTGACCGACCTGCGGCAAAAGAACAGCGACCTGACGGCCGACGCCGCGAACCGCCAGGCTTTGCTGAGCAAAAGCAAACAGGACCTGATCAACCAGCAGGTGAAGCTCGAACACCTGCAGGAATTAATGGATCGCCAGAAAAAGGCCATCGAGGCGATCAAGAAAAAAATGAGCGATGCCCTCGTGGGATTCAAATCGAACGAATTGTCCGTGGCCATAAAGAACGGAAAAGTATATGTCAGCCTCCAGGAGAACCTCCTCTTTCCCTCCGGGAGCGCCGTCGTCAATCCAAAAGGGAAGGAAGCGCTTGGTAAACTGGCTGCCGTCCTGAACCAGAATCCCGATATCACCGTCGACATCGAAGGTCACACGGACTCGATTCCGATCCATGGCAAATACCAGGACAACTGGGACCTGAGCCTCGCACGGTCGGCCTCGATCGTCCGCATCCTGACGACCGACTACCATGTCGACCCGCAACGCGTGATCGCCTCGGGCCATAGCCAGTACGACCCCGTACAATCGAACAGCACTTCAGAAGGCCGCGCCCTCAACAGAAGGACGGACATTATCTTGTCGCCGAAGCTCGACGAGCTGTATCGGCTGTTGCAGACACCGGACAATATGTAACCGGCAAACAAAGATGTGGAAAGCCTGCCCGTGCAGGCTTTTTTTTTACCCGCTGATCCCGTCACCGCTCCTTTTCCAACGATTAGATAGTCCGGTAATGTCCCATAATTCAAAGCACTTTTAATTACAAAGTAATTAAATCGGTTTCATAGCCAGTAGCTTTTTAAAAAAAATTTGACTTGAATCAATAATTTTGCGCGGCCGCTTCTTCTGCCCGACGATCGCCACGCCTTCTGATCTCCCCGACCGATCGCTGCGCCCCGCCCGCGTATGCCACCCCTTCCCGTCTTTTTTTGCCGCCGTTTCGAAACTACCAAAAAAAGTAGGAGGCCATATCCCCTGCAAATTGTTCTTGGATAAAAATAAAACTGTATCTTAGCAGTAGTTTAGAACAAAGGTATAATGGTTAACAAGCCGCGCCTTTTCCAAGGCGGGGCTTTTTTATTTCCGTCACTCCTTCTCCGCCACTCCTTCTCCATCACTTCTTCTCCATCACTCCTTCTCCTTCACTCCTCCTCCATAACCCGGTTGAGTTGCGCCCATTGCAGCAACAATACTGTCTTCGCATCCTTGATCTCACCGGACTTTATCATCCCAAGCGCCGTCGCATATGGGATCTCGAGCACCTCGATATCTTCGCTTTCTTCTTGTAAGCCACCGCCGGCACCGACTTTCATTTCCGTGGAATACTCCGCGGTGAAGAGAAAAAGTATTTCGGTAACCGAGCCGGGCGACATATAAAGTTCAAGCGCTTTTGTAACCGCCCCGATCTTATACCCGGTCTCTTCCTCCGTCTCGCGGCGGATGGCTTCTTCCGCATTGTCCTGGTCCAACAACCCTGCACAACATTCGATCAACAGTCCCGACGGATTTCCATTTACGAAAGTGGGCATCCGGAATTGACGCGTCAGGATCACCGTCCCCATAGGTCGGTTATACAGAAGGATCGCCGCGCCATTCCCGCGGTCATACACTTCCCGGACCTGCGTCACCTGTTGCCCGCTCCACTCCGTCCTTTCGAATCGATACCTGCGAAGGGTGTAGAACTGGTCAGAAAGCACCGTTGTTTCCAATATCTTGACATTACTCATACAATTTTGATCGTTTTTGATTATATTTGATCATTATTGATCAAAAGTATCGGGATTTAATGAATTTTCAAAAAAGAAAACGGTTTATTCTGCAGATGCTGGAAAGGACCGGTGAGGCCGATATCAAGGCGGTTGCAACGGCCTTGCAGGTGTCTGAAATCACCGCCCGGCGGGACCTTAATGCACTGGCGGAAGACGGTTTACTCCTGCGGACCCACGGCGGTGCCCTCCGGATCCCCGACAAGCCGCCGTCCTACCCTTTCGCCGACAAAGCAGCAGTTAACGTGAAGGCGAAAGAGGCTATTGCGCGGCGGGCGGCAACTGAGATCGGGGACGGCGATACCCTGTTCCTGGATTGCGGCAGCACGGTATTTCACCTTTGCCGGTTTATAAAGGACCGTAAGGTCCGTATCGTCACCAATTCCCTTCCAGTCGTGGAAGCGCTTCGGGACAGCGCGGCGGACGTCAATATTGTCGGTGGCGAATTGGATAGGGAGCGCCAGGCTGTACATGGCAAAATGGCCGAGTACCATATACGCCAGTACCACGTGGAGAAGGCCTTCCTTGGCGTAGACGGGATATCGGTGAACGGCCTCTTTGCCCATAGCGAAAAAGAGGCGGCGCTGACGCTGGCCTACGCCGCAAATAGTGCGCTAAACTTTCTGCTGTGCGACGGCAGCAAGATCGGAAGGGAATCCTATCTGCGATTTGCAGGGATTGATTTGATCGGGACGGTCGTTACCGATGCCAACGCGGAAAGTTGCGGTTTCCTGACGGCTGCGGGGATAACCGTAATGCATGCCGGGAGCTAGACTTTCCTCCTCAGCGTGAACACGGTTATTTCCGGCCAGATTCCCAACCGCCCCGAAAAGGCCAGGAAGCCGAAACCGCGATTGACATAGAGTTGTCTGTCTCTTTCCGTTGCCAGCCCCGCCCAGTCGAGGTACCGGTATTGCACCGGGCTCCACCGGAAGTCTTCTGTCTCCACGCCGAATTGCGCGCCATGGGTGTGGCCTGCCAGCGTCAGTTGGATGGTTGTGGGGTGATGCCTGATTTTTTCCTCCCAATGTGTGGGATCGTGGGACAGCAGGATCTTGAAGGCAGTTTTATCGACACCCGTAAGCGCTTTGTCAATATCTCCCAGCTGAATGAACCCTCGACCCCAGTTCTGTACGCCAAGCAAGGTTATCGTCTGTCCTCCTTTCTCTATTTGCACGTGCTCGTCCATGAGTAACCGGTATCCCAGCGACTGGTGATGCCTTTTCAATTTTTCGAGATTTTCAGCCTTCTCTTGTTCGCTATCCCATTGGATGTAATCGCCGTAATCGTGATTTCCCAGTATCGAGAACTGTCCATAGGGCGCCCGTAGCTGGCTGAAATCGGCAAGGTACGGCTCGATTTCCGTGGCGACATTGTTGACGAGATCCCCGGTGAACACGAACAGGTCGCTGTTTTGTTCCGCGGCAAGCCGGACTCCGCGCCGGACCGCCGCGTGGTTGTCAAAGCTGCCCGAATGGATATCCGAAACCTGCGTAATCGTAAAACCGTCGAACGCTTCGGGCAGGTCATCGAAATAAAGCGTTTCGCGATACACGCGATAGTCGTACTTGCCCTTCAACATGGCGTACAGCAAAGCCGAAAATGGCACCGCTGCTACGATCATCGCCGTATCGACCATGAATTTCCTTCGGGTCGGGAGGAACTTATGCGCGTGACGGGAACGCGGCCGGACCAGCCAGTCACCGATGGCATACACGACTCGTCCGCTGTCCCACAAGAAAAGGATGACGACGAAGAACAATTTGGTGATCAACAGGACGAGGAACAAGCTCAGGATCCATTCATGATAGGGCCGCATCCCCTGCGGATGGGAAAAACCGCCGAAACCAAGCAGCAGCAGGGCCAGCAAACCCAACGAGACGGCCAGGTACCCATAGCGGACAAGGCTCTTAAAAAACCTTGATTTCCAGCCCGATGTGACGGTTTGCAGGCCATTATACACATAGATGTCGAATAACAGGCTTGCGCCAATCACGATGAGAACGATCCTCAGGAAACCACCACGGTGCATGATAAGACGATAGACTTGCAATTTACCCCTTTTTGTCGCATGATCGCCGGTTTTCGTCGCATGGCGCCGGGGGTTAACGCCGATTATCCGTAGGTTCGCTGCTCCAACTTCAACCGGAATGTATGATCAGCATCTATCCCCAGTGGTACACACGGAAATGGGTGACAGTTACGTTGCATGTCCTCTTCTGGATCCTGTTTTTTGTGTCGCCATATGTGTACAGGATAGCCGTCTCACAGGATTCGTCTTTCCATCAGGAGAATGATTGGGGAAAATTGTACACCGCGATATTCCTGAACAATTGCGCCAAGCTGCTCCTGTTCTATATCAACGCCAACCTGCTCATCCCGAGGCTGATCTATCGCCGCAGGATCAAGCAATATTTTGGATGGCTCGTGCTGTATTTGTGCCTGCAGATGGTTTGGGACCGGTTGACGTATTCCATGCTGCTTCCGGGCCTGCACTTCAAAGCCTGGAGCTACCTGGTGCTCGACCTGCCGTTCTTTGTGTTCTTCGTCCTCGTCAGCACCGCTTATCGCGTGATCGCGGACAAGATAACCGAGCAACGGCAGATAAAGGAAAAGGAAACTGAAAACCTGAAAACCGAGCTATCCTTTCTGCGGTCCCAGGTAAGCCCTCATTTTATGTTCAATGTGCTGAACAATATGGTTGCGCTGGCACGAAAAAAATCAGACCTTCTCGAGCCTTCCCTCATCAAACTTTCGTCCCTCCTCAGGTACATGTTGTACGAAACCGATGAAGACAAGGTCCTCCTCGAAAAGGAAGTTGAGTATCTGAAAAGTTATATCGAGCTGCAAAGCCAGCGCTTCGGCAGGCACGTCCTCATCCAGGCCGACTTCCAACCCATGACCGATGGCTTCTTTATCGAACCCATGCTGCTGATCCCCTTCGTCGAGAACGCCTTCAAACACGGGACCGGACTTGTACACGAAGCCCGCATCGAGGTCCGGCTGAAGATCGAAGACGGCCGGCTTGATTTCTGCGTCCGAAACCGCTTTAATGAGACGATGGATTGGGAAAAAGATAAAACTTCCGGCATCGGCCTGACCAATGTGAAAAGGCGGTTGAATCTATTGTACCTAAAAAGGCATACCTTGGAAATTGACCGGGAAAACGGATGGTTTTCGGTGTCGCTCAAACTCAACTTGCATTGATGCTTCGCTGCATAGCCATAGATGACGAGGAACTTGCGCTCGAACTGCTCGAGGACAATATCCGCAAGGTGCCCTTCCTGGACCTCGTCGCGACATGTAATAATCCCCTTGAAGCGATCAGGGTCCTGGACGGCAATCCGGTCGATCTGGTATTCCTGGATATTCAGATGCCGGGGCTGACAGGCCTCCAGTTCATCCAAAGCGGGTTGGCGGCCTCGGCCATGTTTATCCTGATCACGGCATACGAAAAGTATGCACTCGAAGGTTATTCCCTTGACGTCGTGGACTACCTGGTAAAGCCCGTCCCGCTCGACCGGTTTTTGAAGGCCTGCCATAAGGCGCTCGATCTGCACCAACTCAGGAGCAGGACAAAAGCGGACGCCCGGCAGCCGCCGGCAGACTATTTTTTTGTCAACGTCGACTACAGCTTGCTCAAGATCCAGAAGTCGGACATTTCCTGGGTCGAAGGGTTCCGTGATTACATCAAGATCCACCTGGTGAGCAATGCGAAGCCGGTGCTGACCCGGATGAGCATTAAGTCGATCGAGGAGCAGTTGACCGGTCTCCCCTTTGTCCGGATCCACAAATCCTACCTGGTATCCCTGCCTGCGGTGACCTCCGTAAAGAAGAACAGCGTATTCATTCAGACCATGGAGTTGCCGATAGGCGAAAATTACCGCGAGGCATTTTTCAATCTCATCGGGAAAACCAGCTAAAGGATATTCCCGATCGCCCGTCCCAGGCCTGCTACCTGTTTTCACTCCGGGGTGAATGGGTAAAAGACGGGTTGGGCTTCATGTGCAGGACAGCCCGAAATGCACTGTGAGTAAAGGTTTTATGATTTTTTTTGCCCTTTTGAGATGATAGAATTGAAGCTAAGTTGTCCGGTAAGCGCTGAAAATCCGCCATATATTTGTACCATCAAAGCAAAAAGATCTACGGCTCAATATAAAGGATCCCGGGATTAAGAGTTTCATATGGCAAGCAATCGTTAGAGGTCGACTGTTTCTACAGTGGGCCTTTTTTCTTTTTTACCGCCTCCCCCGCCTCCCCGCTCCCCGGATGGCATCCGCCACGCCCACTGCTCCCTCCCCGCTCCAAAGCCCTAAAAAGCCGAAATCCGCGAACAAGTCGCGGACTCAGCTTCCTATATGTAACACGCGCAGTAAACGGGTTGGGTCGTTCCTCCGGGCATTCTCCCGGGCCCGGGGACCGGGGTTAAAAGAACCAGCTGGACAGTTGCGATCTGCTCGCCTGAAGCCAGTTCTGAGCGGATTTAGGGGTGTTGTCGACAATATTCGTATCCTCGATCTTCACCATGATACCGATCGATCCTGTGTCCTTCATTTTTTCTTTCATGGATGCTGACAGCGAATCCATTCTGTTGATGGCATCGGCGTCTGCAAGCAGTGTGGCGACGCCCTTTATTTTTACAAAGAAATCTTTCCCTTTTTTAAAGAAATCCAGCTTGGCGATCACTTCCTTATCATAAGCGTCGATATGCATCGCAGGCTTCGGGATGGTGAACCAAATGGTGCCGCCGTCCGCGTCGACCTCGACATCCGTAATAACATGGGTCGGGAGCTTGATCGGCGAAGCGGATTCAGTGTACAATAAAGCAGTCTGCAGTTCGGCAATTTTACTCTTCAGGACATTCACTTCTTGTTGCTGTGTGGTTACGGTAGTCATTGTTTGAGCGTTTGGGTACAGATAGATTTTTTGATTTCCGAGAACGCGGAAGGTAAGACAATTGGCATACCATTTCACTACCGTTTGATTTCCAATGGCATTTTAGATGACCACCCCTTAGACGCCTCCCAGTTTGGGACGGGTTTTCCAAAATCCGCGTTTATGGGTTTTTTTTCAGGCCGGCGATACCGAGGAGGATCAGCCCGATATACAAGAATTGGTACACGTCGTAGGATGCCTTCATAAAAAAGATCTCCACCAGTTTAACGCCGACGAGCGCCGTGCCCATCCAGACCGCAAGGGCAGTCGAGGCGGGGATATCCTTCATCGCTACCGAGATACAATATACGTTTCCAAGTCCAAAGACCACGTATCCGACAAGGGGCCAGACGATCCGCCAATCTCCGTTAAACTCGAAGAAACCCTTCCAGTGCATCGTCTTTACCTTTTTCAGGTTCATAAATCGCAAGGAAAGCGTCCAGGCCATTTCAAAAAAGGCCCCGAAGAACAAATACACCCATGCCATGGCGGTCGGTTTAGTTACGAAAGCTATTTATCGAGATAAGGCTGCAGGAGTTGCTGCCAGACGCGATAGCCTTTCTCATTCATGTGCAGCTTATCCGCAAGGAACAGGCTGTCGATGGGTTGCCCGTTGGGGCCCAGCATCGAATGATATACATCCACGAATACGGCGTGACTGTGCTTGGCCATGAAATCCCTGATCATGTCGTTCGCCTCCTCCATCCGCGGCATCAGCCGGACGCGGCTGGGGCTGGGCTTGATCGAAACATAAAGGATATCCACATCCTTCAGCCTGCTGCGGATAAGCTCATACAAGCGCACGAAGCGGTTATACACCATCTTCGCCGATACGGAATCGGAACTTGCCAGATCGTTGTCTCCGCAGTAAATAACGACCTGTTTGGGGCGATAAGGAAAAATGATCTCGTTGGAGTACCGGATCACATCGGGCAGCGTGGACCCGCCAAATCCGCGGTTGATGATGGGATAACCGGGAAAATAACCCTGGACATTCGCCCACTTCCGGAACGACGAGCTTCCGACAAAGACGATAGCACCGCTGGGCGGCCGATGGATACTGTCCTGGTGCCGGAATTCTGCTATTTCATTCCAAAACGGCGGCTGATGGACGGGACTTACCACTGCCGGAGCCGTGGCAGTTGTCTCCTGCGCGGTGGTGGTATTGCCGATCAGGGCGGTACAGCAGAGGGTCAGACCAAAGGCCAGGCATATTCCGGGTTTGTTCATACGTCGTTTTGCCAAATCTACGAGGTAAAAATCGAATTCCATCGTCCGGCCCCGGGCTTGCCGAAGAAACTTCCGCTCCCTCAACCGCGCAGTGCCTCCACGTCGGCCGCCGCCTTCGCCAGCGGCTTTCCCAGCAAACGGCTACCGTCTTCCGTGATCAGGAAATCCTCCTCGATCCGGATGCCGCCGAAATCGCGAAGTGCGCTCAATTTGGGATAGTCGATAAAATCGGCGTATTTCCGTTCCGCTCCCCAGCGGTCCATCAACTCGGGAATAAAATATAATCCGGGTTCGATCGTCACCACGAATCCCGGCTCAAGACTCCGGCCGAGCCGGAGAGATTTCCAGCCAAAGTCGCGGCCTTTTTTCAGTTCGTCGGTGTAGCCGACATATTCCTCCCCGAGATCTTCCATATCATGAACATCGAGACCCATCATATGTCCGAGACCGCATTGGAAGACCATCGTGTGCGCACCCGCAGCAACCGCTTCCCTGGCATTCCCCTTCATGATGCCCGCCGCTGCAAGACCCTCGACCAGTTTTTCCGCCGCAAGCGCATGGACGTCCCGGAAAAGGACCCCCGGCTTCAGGGCGCCGATCGCCGCCTCCTGGGCGCCAAGTACGATATCGTACATTTCCCGTTGCAGCGAAGTGAATTTTTTGGCAATGGGAAAGGTTCGCGTCATATCGCCTGCGTAATGCATCGCATTCTCAGCCCCGCTGTCGCAGATCGCAAGCCGCCCGCTTTTCATCACCGTATTGCCATAGTGGTTGTGCAATACCTGGCCGTTGACGGTCAGGATGGTTGGAAACGACAGGTTCCCGCCGGCGCTGATCGCAATGCCGTGCAGGACGCCCGCGAGAGCGAATTCGGTCATCCCGTCCCGCGCTCCCCGGATCGCCGCCAGGTGCATGTCTGCCGTAATATCGACCGCCTGCTCGATCTGCGCTACTTCTATCGGCGATTTCACGGAACGTTGCGCCACAACCGCCTTTATCAGCGGAACCGACGCGTGACCTTTTACCGCCGGGGGTGCAAAACCCAGCCATGCGCTCAGTTTCAGCACATTTTCCGGGCGGTAAGGTGGCAGGAAATGGACGGCCCTGCCGGTTCCCCGGGCGGCTACCAGTTCTGATGCCAGCGCCGCCAAAGGCTTTGTATCGGTTATCCCCGCCGGTTCGGCCTGCTCCGAAAGCGAAGGCTGAGGCCCGGTCCAGATAATATCATCCAACGTGAGATCGTTTCCGAAGACGATTTCCCGGTCCTGTTCGATGTCGATCAGGGCAGCCAGCCCCGGCCGGTCGAGGCCGAAGAAGTAGAGAAAGCTGCTGTCCTGCCGGAAGGGGTAAAGGTTATCCTTATAGTTCATGCTGCTGTCTTCGTTCCCCAGGAACAGCAAAAGCCCCTTTCCGATCTGCTGTTTCAGTTTCTCCCTGCGTGATATATAAATTTGCTTGTCGAACATGGCCCGAATTTACAGATCGTAGATCACTTTTTTGAGATAAAAATCCCGGTTATCGATCTGGGGCATCGTGGCGGCCACCACGACGATTCCCTTCCGGTCGACCATTTTCCTGTTGGTTCCATCGCTTGTCGTGATGTCCAGCGGCAGGGACATGTCGGTATTCAGCAGTTGCACCAGCCAATGGGTGGCGTCCTTCGGGCGCACGTTTATTTCCAGCTTGTCCGTGGTAAAAAGATATAGATGGAATAACCCCGACAGATGCTTTCCGGATGCCCGCTCGAATACTTTTTCGACGTCCGCCGTGCTCGCGGGATGGACAAAGGTATGGTCAGGATCGGTCGCCACCTGTTTTAACGCCGGAAAAAAAACACTATCGCCAAGCACATACCGGAGCGTGTGCATAAAAAATGCACCCTTGGTATAAATATCCGGATGGTAGGCCGCCTCCTCGGCAATGTCCTTTCCCAGGACGACAGGTTTGTCGTTGCGGATCCTGGGGACCGATCGCTGAAAGATTTTTTCGTAAGCTTCCTCTCCTTCCATGTCCCGGACATACAGGTCGTCGCCAAACGATCCGATGCCCTCATGTATCCAGTAGTCCGCCCAGTCGCCCGCCGTCACTTTGTTGCCCCACCACTCATGGCCGAACTCATGGTTCATCAGCCCGTCATAGTCCTGCCCACCCACCTGGGTATACCGGAACCGCGCGCCGTATGCGTTCATCGTCTGATGTTCCATCCCGAGATGCGGCGTCTCCACGATCCCGATCTTTTCTTTCACCCAGGGGTATTCGCCGAAATATTTCTCTTTCACCCGGGCGAATTTCTCCAGCAGTTCCAACTGGTGCGGGGCCATCGCGGCATGGTCCTTCAAAACATAGAATTCCATCGGCACATGATGCCCTTCAATGGTCGTATAGTCCCGTCTTACCACCGTGTAGTCGCCGACATTGAACACGATGCTGTAATTGTTGATAGGGTAATTGGTCTTCCAGTGAAAGCTGCTCCGGTTGCCATTTGTCCTTGTTTCCTGCAATAACCCCGGTCCGGCAACGACCAGTCCTTTGGGAACGGTGATCGTCATGTCCACACCGTTATCGGGCTCATCGGAGGGATGGTCCTTCGCGGGAAAAAAGATCTTTCCGCCCGTCCCTTCCGCTGTTACCGCTACCCAGGGATGTCCGGCGCTGTCTGTCGTAAAAGTGAATCCGTCATCCCATGGCGGCCGCCTGGCGATCATCGGATGTCCGGAATAGTCCACCCGCACCGTAGCCGGTCCTGCCGCCCAATCTTTATCCGCCATGATATGGATCTCGTGATGGTCGTGGGTGAACCGCGCCGGTCGGTCGTTCACCAGCACCCGCGAAACGGTGAATGAGTCCATCAGGTCGAATAGCAGCGCTTTTGTGGGCTGCAGGATATCCAACGCGACAACGGCATATCCTGAAATGGCTTTGCCGGGAATATCGACCGCCAGATCGATCGTGTAGTGTTTCACATCGATATTGGCCTGCTCGGGCTTTAGTTTCCCGCCGTATGCGGGCCGTTCGGCCGGCGGATTGGCGGGTGCCGTTTGGGAAAAGGCCGCGACGCCGGTCATCAGCAGGAGCCAGCAGGCAAGCGATCTCAGCATAGTGGGATGGTTTGAATACTATTGCAATGTAAGCCATTACGCTTTACCACCAAACGCAAGCCCGTACTCAACCCCTCTGATTTCGGCCAGCCCCCTCAGCCTGCCGATCGCGCTGTACCCCGGATAGGTCGTTTTTCTCAGGTCGTCCAGCATCTGGTGTCCGTGGTCCGGCCTGACCGGCAGCGAGATCCGCCGCCGCTGCTGCACCGCCAGCAATTCCCGGATGACGGCCACCATGTCGACGTCGCCGGCGAGGTGGTCGGCTTCAAAGAAATTTCCGTCGGCATCCCGTTTGGTGCTCCTCAGGTGGATAAAATGGATGTAGTTCCCCAGACGTCGCACCATCCCGGGCAGGTCGTTGTCTGCACGCACCCCGTACGAGCCCGTACAGAAACACAGACCATTGGCCGGCGAGGGCGCGCATGCGATCAGCTCCCGCGCGTCCGCTTCGGTACTGACGATCCTGGGAAGCCCCAGGATAGGAAACGGCGGGTCGTCGGGATGGATAGCCATTTTCAGTCCTTCGGCTTCCGCCACGGGCACGACTTGCCGCAAAAAATAGAAAAGGTGCTCTTTCAGCCTGGCGGCATCGATGCCCTCATAGGTCTTCAGCGCCGACAGGATTTGCGCTTCAGTGAACCGCTCCTCGCTTCCCGGAAGGCCCAGCAAGGCATTCCTGTAAAGCGTTTCCTTTTCAGCGTCGGTCATCGTCTTGAGCCGAAGCCGCGCTGCATCCATCTCCTCCTTTGAATAATCCTTTTCCGCGCCCGGGCGTTTCAACAAAAACAGGTCGAAAGCCACAAAGGCCGGTTTCTCAAACCGCAGCGCCCGGCTCCGGTCGGGCATCTCATAGGCGATATCCGTGCGCATCCAGTCCAGGATCGGCATAAAGTTATAGGTTACGACCCGGAGACCGCAGGTCGCGACATTCCGCAGGCTCTCCTGGTAGTTTTCGATATAGCGCAGGTAGTTGCCGCTTTGTTTCTTGATATCCTCGTGTACCGGCAGGCTCTCGATAACGGCCCACCGCATGCCCGCGGCTTCTACCTCCGCCCGCCTTCTGGTAATTTCTTCGATCGTCCATATCTCGCCGACCGGTACATGATGCAGCGCCGTCACCACGCCGGTACAACCGGCCTGGCGGATATCCCAAAGGGAGACCGGATCGTTGGGGCCGTACCATCGCATCGTTTCCTCCATTAAAAAGGGTCTGTCCATAGTCGTTTCATTCTATTTTGCGATGTCGATCTCTTCTTCCACGGGTTTGGATGCCCCGAGTTCCTCACTCCTACTGGTCGGCAGCGACCCGCCGATACTGATCCGGACCTTCCCCTCCGGGATCGTCCGTTGGCCCTTCGAATCGACAACCGCCAATTGATCCGGCGTCAGGACGAAGCGGAGGCGTTTCGACTGCCGGGGCTCCAAAGATACGCGCCGGAATCCTTTCAGGGCAAACAGGGCAGCCGAATCAAGACCCTCGTGCGTCAGATATAACTCCGCCACTTCCCCCGAAGCACGCTTGCCGGTGTTGGTGAGTGTAACCTCGACCGTTACCGCCTCACCGGCATGGATCTTTGTCTTTGAGACCTTCAGGTCGGTGTAGGAGAAGCTGGTATAGCTCAGTCCGAAACCGAACGGATAAAGTGGCTCCGCCTTCATGTACCTGTACGTTCTGCCCTGCATCGAATAGTCGTCGAAGGGCGGCAACTGATCATAGGACTTCGGAAAAGTGACCGGCAGTTTGCCGGAGGGTGAGACCCGCCCGAACAGGATATCGGCTACGGCATTCCCGCCTTCCTCGCCCGGGTACCAGACCAATAGCACTGCATCCGCGATCTGCTGTACCTCCGCGAGGTTCATCGGGCTGCCGCCGGTGATGACGGCGATCACCGGATGCAAATTTCCAGCTTTCAGTTTGCGCAGGTAATCGATCTGAGCGGCGGGCAGGTTGTAATCCAGTCGGTCGCCGAACGTCGGGGACGCAAGGGATTCTCCCTCTTCCCCTTCGAGCAGTCCGGTGATCCCCATGACGCAAATGGTGGCATCGGCCCCCTTTGCATTCCCAGACGCCCAGTCGATCGGATTGACATTCGGGCGGTCCAGCAGCACGCCCTGGTTATACGTCAGCTGGCTTCCCGGCTGTACATGCCCCGCCAATCCTTCCAGTATGGTGACAAGTCTGTTGTTCACGCCGTAATAATTGCCTAGCAGGACGTCCACGCTGGTCGCATTCGGACCGGTGACGAAGTAATCCTTAAGGCCGTCGGACAGCGGCAATGCCCCGTCGTTTTTCAGCAGTACGATGCTCTTTTCCGCGGCTTCGCGGGCAAGCGCCCGGTGTCCGGCGCTGTTGATGACGGACTCGGGGATCCGGTCGTACGGATTGCTGCCCGGCGGGTCGAACATTCCTAACCTGAACCGCGTGCGCAGCAGCGTGCCAAGCGAGCTGTCGATCTCTGCCTCCGTCACCAGTCCCTCCTTTTCCGCCTCCGGCAATGCCAGGTAGGTATCGCCGCAATTCAGGTTGACCCCACGCTGAAGCGCGAGCGCAGCAGCGCCTGCTTTACTGTTCACCAGCTTATGACCGGTATAGATATCCGCCACCGCGTCGCAGTCGGAAACGATATGTCCCTTGAAGCCCCATTTTCCCCGCAACACATCGTCCAGCAAATAAGTGTTTCCGCAGCAGGCTTCTCCGTCGGTCCGGTTGTAGGCACACATAACCGCCTCGACCTTTGCATCCACCACCAGCGCCCTGAAGGCGGGCAGATAGGTATCCCAAAGGTCGTGAGGAGTGACTTCCGCATCGAATTGATGCCGGAGGCGTTCCGGACCGCTGTGTACCGCGAAATGCTTGGCGCACGCCGCCACCTTGAGATAGTGCGGGTCGTCGCCCTGGAAACCGCGCACAAGGGCCACGCCCATCCTGGCGGTCAAATAAGGATCCTCCCCATAAGTCTCCTGCCCCCTGCCCCACCGCGGATCGCGGAAGATATTGATATTGGGCGTCCAGAAGGTCAGCCCGTCGAAACGGGCATGATAGCCTTTCTTCGCGGCGGCATTGTACATTGCCCGCGCCTCATCGGAAATGGCGCTGGCCACCCGGTGTTCCAGGCTGTCGTCAAAGGTCGCTGCCATACCGATCGGCTCCGGAAAGATGGTCGCCACGCCCGACCGGGCAACCCCGTGCAGGGCTTCGTTCCACCAGTCATATGCAGAAATATGCAACCGCGGTATCGCCGGTGTGCTGTTCATCATTTGATAAACCTTTTCCTCCGGCGTAAGCCGCGAGATCAGGTCGTGGACACGGACATCGATGGGAAGAGCGGGATTCAAATAGGCCTCCTGCTGGGCTTGGGCGCCCAGGCTCATGGTGGCAATGCACGCGACCGTCAGGCATAGTTTCATGGCGTAATAAATGATTTGCCGGAAAGGTAAATAAAAAAGGACAAAAAATGTAACCGATTGCATCGCCCCTTCTCCCTTTCCCCTTCCCGCTTCTTGAAAAATCAATGTTTCTTGATTTTCGCCTTTCCGGCAAATGCCGGTGCAGGAAGACCGTTTTGGAACAGGATATCCCGGTTGAACAAATTAGCGCCGTAAGGATTGTCCGCCCAAGCATATCGGATCGCCTCGGGATGCGCGACCTCGTCGCTCCACACGATCACCTTCTTTCCATCGGTCTCGGCCTTTGCCGGAAAGAACTTATTATCGGCGCCTGCGACGGCAAAACCCCTGAGCTCGCCGCCGCCCGCGGCGACCAGCCCGTTACCCACTTCATTGAAAAGGATGTGCACCCGGTCGCCGTGGACCTTCATGGATTTGTAAAGCGGGCCCGAAAATATAACGTCCTTCCTGCCAATGGCGATGCCCTCCGCGGACAGCGCCAGCCGCCGGGCAATCTCCTGGAAGTCTTTTGGCTGCAGATCGCCGGTTTCATCGAGATCGTCGCTGACCGACATGCCCGTGGCCGGCAAAACCAACGCCTTGCGCTGCGCCTCGCGAAGCTCGGCCCATTGGCTTTCCGCATTCGCCGACGGCAATGCCGGCGCCGGCCCATGCGCTTCCAGTTGGACATACAGGAATGGCATCGCTCCCTCATTCCAGTGCTGCCGCCAATCGTCGATCAACGCAGGAAACAACCTGCTGTATTCTCCTGCCCGCCCCACATTCGCCTCTCCCTGCCACCAAAGTACGCCGCGCACCGTATACAGCTCTGCGGGAGCGACCATCCCATTGAAAAGACCGCCGGGCGCCATTCGGTCTGCCGGCCCCGTACCGTCGGAAAATGTGCTGTCGGCATAACGCGCTGCGGCGGATGCATATTCCGGGAATCGTTGCAATGTCTCCGGGCTAAGCCACGCCTCCGCCGGCGCATCCCCGACGCTCGCATCGATCAGTCCCACCGCGCAATGATATTGCTCGCAGATCTGTCGCGCAAAAAGATATCCCAATGCAGGAAAAGACAGGACAGCGGCAGGATTGGCCACCTGCCAGTGCCCGCCGGACACATTCGAACGGGGTCCCTGGTAATCGTAATGTTCGTTGATCCGGAATTCGCGGACCGGCAGGTCGCCGGCATGCCCGATCACGTCGGCGTATTGTTCCCTGAGCTTTTCCATCGGCAGCTGCATATTAAACTGCCCGGCACAAAACCAGACCTCTCCGACCATGATATTCGTCAGCCAGATATGATTGATGCCGTCGATGTCCATGGTATAGGGGCCGCCGGCCTTCTTCGGCGACAGCTCGACCACCCATTTCCCGTTATCATCGGTGACCCCGGTTGCGCTCTCTCCGGCAAATTTTACCGTGACATTCCCGCCCGGCGGTCCAAATCCCCAGATACGCAACGGCATTCCCCTTTGTAAGACCATCCCGTCCCCGATCAGTCTGGGCACCCTGATCTGGGCGAAAATCGATGGCCCGGATACGATGAGCCACAGCAACCACCAACCCCTTTTTTTGCTAACCATGAAACCCGGTTTGACCCGCAATATCGGCTTTTTGTGAGGCATGGACAAAACGATAGTTACCGGCGCCGCAGCTTCGCCGCTCAGCCACGCTCCTTGTCCCGGCTGCGCATATCCGTGATTTACTCTGCGATCCCGACTTTGATCTGCGTAAAGGAATGCGGCGGAAACCTGAAGGATAGCTTTCCGTTATTTATATGGACGTCGTGTACAACGGGCGCATAATCCGTCTTTTTGTTGAACGTAAACGGCGCACCCGGATCGTCCGTGTTCACAATGCTCGCCGTTCCTCTTCCGGTGAACTGGCCACCCACAACGATGATATTGGCAGTGATCGCGCTGTCTTTGTCCCTGTTCACGATGTTGATAATAACGGCAGACCTCTCCTTCGCATCCACGGCAGTCACATCTAAATAGGGTATTCCCCCGTACTTTCCGGCATGGAAGGTATCACATTCGACATAGGTATCGACCGATGTGCCCCGGCAATTATTCGAAAATAACTTATAGATATAAAACAACGGCGACCGGTACGTCCCCTTCCGGGGGTCACTGGATAAAAGAGAGGTCAGCATCGTAAAATTGGCCATCTTCACGACATCCGAATGGCGGATAAAGGAATTCAAACACTGCGCCAGCGGTAGCACGGACAGGAAATTCCTCCCCTGGCTCCCGTATTCGTCAACAGAGATATAGATCGGATTTGCGAAATTGTTTTTCGCCCTCGACACTTCGATCTCGTCAGCGGTTACTTTTATTTTCTGTTCGAAATCCATCGCACCCGCTCCCATGAGCGTATAGTAATCGGGCGATCTTTCCCAATACCGGTGAATGGAGATATAGTCTATCATATCGCCGAGGCCATCGAGCACCTTGCGATTCCAGTCGATCCATTTTCCGGTCGGCTCATAATAAGAAGAGCCCGATGCTACGAAGGCGATCTTATGATCGACTGCCCGCATCGCCTTCATTGCTTCCCTTGCTGTTTTTACATATTCGTCGGCATCCTTATGCCCAAGCTCCCAGGGCGCTCCGTCCACCTCATTGCCAAGATCCCAGATCTTTATCCCGTAAGGCCGCGGATGACCGTATTTCGCGCGCAGGCCGGAATAATAGGTTCCGGCGGGATAGTTGCAATATTCGACCAGGTGTAATGCATCGTAAATGGTGCCCAGGCCAAGGTTCACGCCAAGTATGTTCTCGCTGCCGATCGATTTATTCAGCTCGATCCATTCGTCCGTCCCCACTTGATTGCTATCGGTGCCCCCCCACGCCAGGTTAATCCGTACCGGCCGGTCTTTCTTCGGACCGATCCCGTCCTCCCAGTTATATCCCATCAGGTAGTTGCCACCGGGCCAGCGCATGTTGGTGATCTTTAACTCCCGCATCGCGTCGATATAGTCTTTGCGGAAACCATTGCTGTCGGCGAGCGGGGAGCGCGGGTCGTATAACGTGCCGTAAAGGGTATTGAAATTAACGGTATCGGGCAGGCCCATCCTGGCGCCATTGAAATGAATGGGCTCCATAAATACCCCATATATCTTGGGGTCGATCTTTCCGATCGGCCGTTTGATATCGACCTGTATAGTTGCCGTTTGTGAAAACGAGACCGCCGGACCGGAACATAACAGCAAAACAACGATCAACCTTATCAACTTGTATTTTTTCATTTCTTGAGCAATTTATGCACTGCATTTACCAGGAAAATATAAGATCTCCAATCGATCAGAAATTCACGACGGCATCATACGCCTTTTTCGGTTGCAGATCCTTATCGAAGAGCAGCGGGTAATTCTTTCTGCCGCGCCTGTCCAGCCAGCTGTAGCGATCCGAGACATTCCAAAACGTCACACCCGTGATTTTTTTTCTGTATTTCCGGAAAACCCCAAAAACCATTTTGTACTGGTCCAGCTGCTTCTGCTCCATCGCCGCCGTAAAGCCGGAATCTACCGGATTTCCGCCATAATGGGTCATCAGTTGCCCGCCTTGATGACCTGGATAAACGGAGATGTCCAGCTCGGTGATCTGTACCTGCAACCCCAGCGAAGAAAAAAGCCGGATGGATTTCTCCAGCTCGTCCCGCGTCGGCGTGCTGAGGGACCAGTGCGCCTGTAAGCCGATGCCGTTGATCAGCACACCTTTGGCCAGCATTTTCTTCAGCATCGTATATATCTTTTCTCTTTTCGCCGGGTTCTCGGTGTTATAGTCGTTATAGAAGAGCACCGCCCTGGGGTCCGCCGCATGGGCCCACTCAAAAGCCTTTTCAATGAATTCATCCCCGCAGATCTGATACCACAGCGAAGGCCGCATAACATGCGCGCTATCGTCCGCAATGGCCTCATTTACGACATCCCAGGCGTATAATTTGCCTTTGTACCTGCTGACGACCGCCGTGATATGATCCTTAAGCCGCTGTAATAAAACCTCCTTCGAAACCGTGTTTCCGGACGAGTCTTTGAACATCCATCGGGGAGCCTGGTTATGCCAGCATAAATTATGTCCGCGTACCCGCAAATGATTTCGCTGCGCAAAAGCGACGATGGAATCAGCATCAGCCCAGTTGTAAACATTTTCCTGCGGATGGATAGGCCCCATCTTCATCGCATTTTCCGGCGTCAGGCTGTTGAACTGTTGAAGGATCAGCTCAGCCTCATCGCCATGCAGGTCCCTGGGAGCGACCGCCGCGCCGATAGGGAAATAGTTCTTATAATAATCTTTAAGGCCTTTTCCGTCTTCGCCCGCATGCCGGGGAGCCCGCGGATCCCGCGACCCGACAGTGACGCCCTTCCGGTCGTCGCCGAGGAATTTGCTGGCCCACGGGATAAAATATTTGAAATTGGGCGCATCGGTATGGCCGCCGTCATGCTGGCGCCATGCCAGCTCACCGCCCAGCAATCCCGAATCTACCGGCGGCATCTTCTCTTTCATATAATCGTTGGAAACACCCAGGTCTCCCGCACCCAGCAGCTTAAATACCGCCCCGGCCGCTATCGCAGCCATATAACTTCCTTCATGATCGAGCCAGTGCGCATCGCCTTTTTCCGGAATACCGTAGCTGATAAAGGTAAGTCTCGGCGCACAAAGCGCGATCAGCTCATGCGAATCGACGTCCAGGTCGCACCCTGTCCTGGCGCCGAAGCTTGCCTGCGCCGCGCCGTATTTCATAAAATTCCCCGCCATCCAGTAATACTCCCCTCCCGTAAGACTTTCTACGGCTTCTCCATAATTGCGTCTTAGCAAGGTCGCACCGCCTTTGCCGGAGGACCCGATCAACCCGACCGCAAATCGCGGCTCGAACGCCAACGTGACCAGCGCCGCCTTGCCATATCGCGACACGCCCTCGATCCCCACTTTTTTAGCATCCACCGCGGGATCCGTTTCGAGGTAATCCAAACCGCGCGCGGCGCCCCAGGCCCAGGCGCGAAGCGCCCCCCAGTCTTCCGGCTTGCGCGGCTGCCCGTTGTTCACCAACCCGATGATGCCCTTCGTCAACCCTGCTCCATTATCGGCTTGTATGCTGTTTGGATCGATCGTTGCATAACCCCACCCCGCGCGTATCAGCTGTTCCGTAGGTGGAAGCTCTGCAGGGCGGGGCGCAAAAAAGTTGGGCGCTGGCAGGCGTGTGACGGGCGAATAGGCCGGGTATTTGTCAAAGATCTCTTTTACGGACGGATCGGCCTTTATCATCATTTCCTTGAACACCGTATTCAATTTTTCCATGTCCTCGGGCGACGGCTGTGCAGGCGCGGGAAGCGCAGGCCGGCCGAACATCATCAGCACCGGCACCGGCCCCTTTGCATTCGCGGGTACGACCACCGTCATTTTGATGTTCACGTCGATCAATGGATATTCGCTATTATCCACATGTCCGACCAGCTCTTTTGCGATCACCGGCATGAACCCTACCAATTCATGATCGGTCACCTTCACCGTCCATGTCACCCTGGGTGTATGTGCCGGAACGCGTCCGTATACCTCGCGTTCGAGGTCCGCTAAGATCTCAGGACGCCGCTCGGCCCACCACATTCCCGCGGTCGTCACTTTCTTTCCGTCCTTTAAGGTTAACGCATCCGGCAGCACCGGACAGGGATTCGCCTTTGCCTCATCATAATTCGCATGATTGGGGGCGTTGGCGTCGCCGCTGGGCCCCGGCCGTAATTGCGTGATCCCCAACTGCCGCATCATATTGTCATGGTCCTCCTGCGCGGTAAAGGTTACGGGCCGCGGATATCGGGTCCCGTTGACGACGGTGTCCTGGGCCATTCCGTTTTGCACCAACGCCAAAGCGGCCAAACAGATAAAAAATCCCTTCATGGACTTCCGATTTAATATTGAAGTAGTTTGCCTCTCATTTATTCCGGCAATTTATTCCGTTCCAAAAGGCGATGCCGGAAGCCCCTCCTTGTTGAACAGGTTCGGATCCACAGGACTGTCCGCCCAGGCATACCGCACATATTTCGGATCCTTGACAGTTTCGTTCCAGACAATGACCTTGTCGCCCTCTATCTTCGCCCTGGCCCAAACGAATTTCCTATCTGACCCTGCAATGGCGAACTCCTGCGGTTCTTCCCCGTCATTAGTGATCAAACCGCCGCCGGTATGGGAGAATGAGATAGTTATTTTGTCGCCCGAGATCGATGACGACTGGTAAACAGGCCCCGAATACACGAGATCTTCTCCATATGCGATGTGCTCCGCGGCCAATGCCAAACGGTCCCCCACCGGCTTTTTCCTGTCCGGGTGAATGTCGTTCCATTCACCAAGGTCGATGGCTACAACCATAGCCGTATTCGGAACCGACAAAGACTTCAATTGCGCCTCCCTCAGCTCTGCCCAGCCGCTTTCGGATGGCAGATAATTATAATCGCCAAAACCCGGTAGCTGAACATATAAAAAGGGAATATCGCCTTCATTCCACTTCGCGCGCCAATCGGCGATCATCGCCGGCTGCAATTTCGCATATTCTGCGGCACGGCTCGTGTTGGCTTCTCCCTGATACCAGACAAAACCCTTGATGCCGTAATGAATAAGAGGCGCGATCATCGCGTTGTACAAAGCGGCCGGCGCGTTCTGCGCGGAGAAACCGAAACCACCGCCGAACCTCCGCCGTGGAAGGAATACTTCGCCGACCTTATATTCCCAATAACCTTTGAGATCGACGGTGTCGTTACCGGCAATCAGGCAATACGGTTTGTCCGGAACAAAACCGCCCTTTCCAAAAGTGTTGGTCACACGCACGACAAACAGGTTCTTGCCCGCCTTAAGCACATCGGGAGGAACTGCATATCTTCTTTGCGGATATTGGTAGGTCGTATTTCCCACTTCTTTCCCATTGATATACAGGGCATCCGCATCGACGATCCGGCCAAGGAAAATCTTCGCCGGTTTTCCGGTCATGGACGCCGGCACATCGATTTCGCGTCTATACCAGACAACGCCATCGAGATCCCTCAGGCCCTGGTCCTCCCAATAACCCGGCACCCCGATCTGCCGCCATTCCTTGGGAATATAAGCGGGGCTGAACCAGGGTACGGAACCCGTGAGCCCTTTATCCACCGGCCGCGGCATATCCGGGATATTCGAATATCTTCTGCGGCTGAAGCTGTCGACATACGCAGTGTCCTTATCTTTGGCGACCGTTTTTAATTCCGATGGAAAACCGGTAAATGCCTGCTCGCTCATCCACGCCTCGATTGGCGTCCCGCCGACGCTCGAATTGATGATGCCTATCGGCACATGATACTTTTCATAGAGGTCTTTTGCAAAAAAATAAGCAACCGCCGAAAAGTCCAGCACATTCTCCGGATTGGCGGACTTCCAGGAGCCCGTCGGCAGGTCGTCCTTCGGTCCCCGCAGGTCGGTCAAAGTCGGTATCCAGAATTGTCTGATCTCCGGATAATGGGCGCCGGCAATTTCGTCGGGGTAACGCACACTGTGCAGTCTCATCTGATGCACCATATTCGACTGCCCGGAGCAAAGCCAAACATCTCCGATTAATATATCATGCAGGACTATTTTATTCTTTCCGCTGATCTCCATGGTATAGGGACCGCCCGCCTCCATGGCCCGCAGTTGCACGGCCCATTTGCCATCTGGTCCTGTTTTGGATCTGTACGTGTTCCCCTTGAATCTGACGGTCACCCGTTCGCCTTTTGACGCCCAACCCCAAATGTTTATTTTCAAGTCGCGCTGCAGGACCATACTGTCTGTCACAAGACGCGGTAATTTTATCTGCGCATAAGGGCATAGACCAAAGGTCAGGAATAGGACCACAAGGGCTGATCTTAGTATCATCTTTATTGTTTATATACAGGTCGAAAAAGGCGTTTCCATTTTATCTCGGAGACAAGGTTTCAGGTGGTCCGAGATAACTCGGCTTCTCACCCCCGCAGTTTACCACGATCTTCTGTAGAACAACCGCCGGGCTTACTCTCCAGAACCGTATGGTATGCTTGCGGTTATGCGATAAGGTATGCGCTGTCGTCTTGATAATGATGTCGTTGGACACCCATTGTCCCCATACGCGCTGATTAGCATCGTCTTTATTAATAGCGACAGTTTGCGGCTTTTCGCCATCGATGGAAATGGCATATTGCAGGCCTGTGGAATCATGTTCGAAATTGAGTGTGGGAGAGAAATAAGCATTCAGCTTCACCGCACCGGTATCATAACAATAAAAGTCAAAGTCAATATGCGGGCTCGTCGCCCCGGCTGCTTTCTCTTTAGCCGTCACCGGGAAACTGGTGATGCCATCCCCGTCTCTGCCGATACCCGGAATGATTTTCCATCGTATGCCGCCGGCATTTGTCTTTTCCGTATAATGCGCCGCCTCGATGGAAACGTAGCCATTCTTTTCATAAAACGTCCGGCGGATGGTGTTCTTTGGCACTAAAGCCTCCGCTGAGCGCACACTCGCCCCGGTCCTGCTTACCCCCGAATCAGCCCCATTCTCGCGCGGATCCGCCGCATTCCCTGGTATATAACTGACCGCAGGCAGGGTTTGATGCCGCGGCTCCTGCCAATACCGGTACCCGATGTGGGTCTGATCCATCATGTGGTCCCATTCGCCGTCGTTCATATGGTTATACTCCGCGGAGATAAGCGAGTCTTTCGTATAGAACCGCTTCGCCTCGTCCGCATATTTGTTCGCCATCGGATTATTTTGCCGCGCATAGTACTGATTCCATGCCACCGCCGTATAAAGGTCCTGCAGGTTAGCGCAAGCTGTTACCGGATGCAACACCAGTTCGAAAAAAGCTTCCTTGTATCGGTCAGGCAGCTTAGCGCCGATCGCCTCCGCCGCTTCGGCCAGGCTGTCGTAACTCCTCCTGACCCGGTCCGACTCGTTGTAATTCAAAAGGCTATAAGTGCCCGCATTAAGTAATTCCGGTTTCCTTCTCGCATTGAATTGGGTGTATTTCTGAATGATCTCACCGATATCCTTTGCATATGCCGCGCCGAACTGTTCCGAGGCCCACTTCGTATAATAGTCATCCAGGTTGTCCTCATTCCACTTATTCACATTCCAGGCATAGTCTAAAAAAAAGGAAATAGGGAATTCCATTGGCTTGAGATCGCCGACATTCACAACCCATATTTTTCTTGCATCATATGCATAAGCGAGGTGCAACTGTTCCCACACCCTGGATATATTATTGGTATTCAGCCATTTGTAGTTTCTCGGGCCGCCGACGTAATCGAAATGATAATAGATGCCATACCCCCCGCTCCTCGGCTCATCGGAAAGACCGGGTAACCTGCGGATATCGCCCCAGTTATCGTCGCTCAGCAATAGTGTCACATCGTCGGGAACCCGCATGCCTTTGTCATAATAGTCCTGTACTTCCTTGTAAAGGGCCCAATCCTGCGGCGTCTCCGAAGCCGGCTTTCCTGTGACATCCGCGATGATCTTCCGTTGGTCAGCGACGATTCTTTCCAAAAGATCGATTGCGGTTCCCTCCGTCATCGGCTTATCGCCGTCGCCTCTCATTCCAAGCGTGACGATGGTCTCTCGGTGATCCATATGCTCGATACCCTGTTTCCAGAAATCTCTCAAAACCGAGTCATTCGTCGTATAGTCCCATGGCCCTTTATGTGCATGCCTCCAATGTTCCGTGGCCTGGTTCATCGGCTCCTGGTGCGAAGTGCCCATGACGATGCCGTATTCATCGGCCATCACGGGATTCAGGCTATCGTCGTTGTTGAATGCGTTCCCCCACATGGCGGGCCACAGATAGTTCGCCTTCAGCCGCAACAATAACTCAAAAACCTTCTCGTAGAACCGGTGATCGAAATTCCCGAACTTCTCATGAACCCATCCGGACAAGGCAGGCGCTTCATCGTTCAGAAAGATGCCGCGGTATTTTACCGACGGAGGGCCGTACCGGTAAGTTCCTGCCTTAACATAAACCGCTTTCCTTTTTTTTACCGGCACGTCCGCCCACCAATACCAGGGCGACACACCCATTTCTCTCGATAAAGTAAAGACCCCGTACGCCGCGCCCCTGCGGTCGCTGCCGGCGATCACCAACGCATTGTCGATCCCCTTGAAAGGCTTGTGCACGACCTGCAATTGGTACGCTTCCCATTTCCCTCTCAGGCCATCGGCCTCGAATTTCCCGGCATCGATCAGTTTCCTGATCAGCGCGGATCCGGTAACCGTTCCGATGACAATGATATTCCTTGACGAAGGTGAAAATGAATGGATCACCTCCGGCACGCTATCCGTTACGCGTTGAATATCCTGTTGCAAGAGAGATCCTGCAATTTTAATAAGGGGAAAGTCGGCTTCGTCGGTAGCAATAGCCGCCACACCGTGAGCGGCAACCACCGGAAAGGCTCCTTCGCCTTCTCTTTCTGAAATAAAGTTCTGCCCGTCCGTCCGGGTAAAGACGAAACAGATTGCAAGCACGGTAAATATTGTTCTCATTTGATTCCGGAGCATTGCCTCCGGTCATTACATTCTCATAGTTCTTCAAAATTACATCATCCTCCGCAGGTACCACCTGCTTCCGGCCTAATATCCGGGGTTTTGATATGCCGACTTCACCGCTGCGCTTACCTGCATGGCATCCAATTGACCCTGCGGGATCGGGCGCAGCCAGAGGTTAGGCGTAATGGTGCGGGTATAAGTAACCGGCATATGGTCTCCGTAAGTCTTACCGCAGATCTCATACGTAGTGGACAGGTTGGCCCATTCCTGTGTCCGGATCAGATCATACCACCGGTAGCCTTCCCCATAGTATTCGCGGGAACGCTCGCTGAGGATATAGTCGATATCGATGGTCGTCGGCGTAGCCGCAACCATGGCCGCGCTGTTATCGGCGACCAGCGAAGCGGCATTGGCATTGCTGTACTTCCACTTGCCTGCCCGCGCGCGGATGATATTGATCAACCCGTATGCGGTGCCGTCATTGGCATAGGTGCCCGTTACAGCGCTTGTGGCAGCCCCTTCCACCGCGGCTTCCGCCGCGATAAAGAATAGTTCGGAAAACTTGAAAATAGTCCAGGGGCGTGTGCTTGCGGAGTTCGGATTCCCCAGGCCTGTTCCGTTATCCGTGCGGTAATTGCTGATCTTCCACAGACCCGGAAAAACGATCCTGCTGATCCCCTGCGGGTCGATGACGAAATCGGCCCTGCCCGGCAGGACTCCTGCGCCAACGCTGCTCTTATACACGGAATTAGAAAAGTCGATAGTTCCGACGGGTTCGTCGTTCAGGAAACTGAGAACGGGGTCGCCGGGATTGACCGGCATGAAATTGGCGTTATATACGGGCCCGGCGATTCCGGCCAGGTTGTAATCCGCGCGGTACACTGTTTGGAACGTGCCGTCATACCTCGAATCGTTCACTTTGTCCGCAAATGTGTTGGTAAAGACGCCGATCGTCGGCGCCATGCGGATATATGGGCGGCCATACCCCTGCAGAGAGACGCGCTGAACCGAATTTACATTCGTCCACGATGTGGAAGATCTGCTGCTCGTCATCACCGGATAATTCCAATTCTGCATCCAGTAAGAAAAGTTATCGGGCGCTGCTCCATTACTGTAAGTCAGGCTTGCGCCATTGTACTGCTGGCTGTTTTGGGTGTGATCCGCGTAAAGCATTTCCTCATTGTTCCGGTCGTTCGAGCCGACATTCAAGTCGTAAAAGGTCGGCTGAAGACCGTATGGGCCGGGATTTTCGATCGCGTTCACTGCGGTCGTATAAGCCTGCTGGAAATAGTAACTGGCATCATGACCCGCGGGATCCGTGCGGCCGGAATCCGGATACGTCGGGATATTGTTCGGGTTCTTCAGCCACCACGCGTAAGTCAGATACGCTTTCGAGAGAAGAAGTTCAGCCACCGGTTTGGTAACGGTGCCGGTCAGGCGGGCCGTCATCGGCAAATTGCTGACGGCGACCTGGAGGTCCGGAAAAATGCAACGCGTGTATACCGCCTGCACTGAATTCCGAATGGACGTGGGCGTTGGCTTTGTATTGAATTTCAATTCACCCGCACCGAGGTCCAGCGGAACGCCGCCGAATGTTTGCACCAGCAAAAAGTAGTCAAAGGCCCGGAAAAAATTCGCCTCCGAGATCAGCGCCGGGCCCACGCCGGCGCCCGAGCCGTACTGGATGACGCCACTGGCGGTATTGATGTTCGTGAAACAGGTGTTCCAGATCACGTCGGAGCGGCTTGTTGTTGAGTTGATGGTTCCTTGTCCGGTCAGATCCATGACCAAAAAATTTCCATCCGCGCTCTGACCATAGGTCGATTCGTCCGTGCCGACCTCGAGGGTATTGTAATAATACCCCTGACCGAAGATATTGCGAAGGTGAGCGTACATTTCCGTCAAGCCGCCCACTACCCCGGTCTGCGTGGTAAAAAAGTCCGGCGTATACGTGCTCCGCGGCTGCTCCTGCAATTCCTTCTTGCATCCGCCGAGGGTCAGTGCTACAACAGCCATTCCGAGTAAAAAAGTATCGAATTGTATCCGTTTCATTTTCTCGAGATTTAAAAGGTTATATTAAGACCTACAAGATAACTACGGGTTGCAGGCGAATTGAAACCCTGGGTCAGCAAACGATGCTGGTAGGAGTTAACAGCCTGGAATTGGTCTCCGTAAGAATTTGTCTCGGGGTCCAATCCCGTTTCATGATGGTAGGGCGATAAGGTCACAAATGGGTTTTGGGCTGTTACATACAGGCGAGCCTGCGGAATTCCGAATTGCCTCAGCCACTTTGAGAAATCGTATCCGAGAGTAAGCGTACTGATCTTCAGGTAAGAACCGCTGAAGTAGCCTAGCGTAGAACCGTATTCCGGGTTGTCACCGCTGATCTGGCCGCCTGGCTTCGGATATTTAGCGTTGGTGTTGGTCGGCGTCCAATAGTCTACCTGTATATTGTTCCGTCGGCCGCTCATGAGGTTCAGGTAACCGGCCGATCCATATATTGTGCTGATGAGAATGCCCCCGCTTTGAAAGATTCCTACAGCAGTGAAATCAAAACCCTTGTAGGCAACACGCGTGTGGAAGCCGCCGGTAAAATTCGGGTCCGCATTCATCACCTGCCGGTCATCCGGATCGATGGCCCGGTTGGGAACGCCATTTGCTGCATACCCACCGGTATATTTCACTTTGATCTCGCCGACGTTCCCGCCCGGCTGTAAAATATTTTCATAACCGGCTGCGCTGTCGGCTGCGTTCTTCCACAACCCTATTTTCTGATAGTCGTAAATAACATTGATGGGATGTCCGACGAACCACCAATTTGCCTGATCGGCCAATACACCCGAGGCAAGATGGGTGACCTTATTTCGGTTGAATGACATATTGATTCCCGCGTCCCAAGTAACGCCGCTATGGGTTCTCAGGATTGTGCCGTCGATCGAAAACTCGACGCCCTTATTTTGCGTGTTTCCGACATTTCCGACGTAACTGCCAACGCCTGCCGTGGGCGGCAAGGTCACACTTTGGAGCAACCCGTCGGTATTGGTGACATAGTATTCAACGGTACCCGAAAGTCGGTTGTCCAGAACTGCAAAATCTACGCCGTAGTTCCAGGTTTTCGAAAATTCCCAACTGAGCTGTGGATTCGGCAGCGTCGACACGTAGTATCCTGTTGCATAGGTGGATGGGCCGAAGTTGTACGGGTTCGTGTTGAGAAGGCCAAGGGTGGAATATGGATTTACCGCCTGATTGGACGTTTCGCCGTAGCCCACGCGCAGCTTCAGCAGGTCGATCTTTGAAAACCCTTTCATAAAGGATTCGTTCGCGACGTTCCAGCCGGCGCTGACGGCGGGATAGGTATGCCACTGATGCCCCGGCGCGAGCACCGAAGCGCCGTCGGAGCGAACGGTAGCGGAGATCATATACCGGTTGTCGTACGTATACATCACCCGGCCCATCCACGACAACAGTCCCCTTTCGTAATAGTTCTGGTATTGGGGACTGCCGGGCAGGACGTCGATTTCCTGGCTGGCTGTCCCGATATTGTAGTACTGCAGGGCATCTGCAGGAATGCCGATCCCCGATAAACTCGTCAGGTAATATTGGGTCTTTTCCGTGGAGTACAAAGCCAGTGCATTGATTTGGCTTTTATTGAAGCTGCGGTCGTATGTCAGCAGGTTTTCTACGGTCCAGTCGGTGTTGGTCGAATAATTTAATGAGGCCGTAGAGGGTGCCGTGGGGTTCGTGCTGTTTACGCCCACCGCGGTGTAACCGCCGCTGCTGCCCTGGCTATAATTCAACCCGACATTTACGCGGTATGCCAGACCTTCAACGCCGGGTATCTGGACTTCGCCGTATACCGAATTATAGGTGGAGTACACTTTTTGCTGACTCAGCCATTGGTTCTTCAGGCTATCCACTACCTTTTTCGTTTCTACCCATTGCTGATCGAGGGGCATCGATATGATATATTTCGTTCGGCCCAGACTGTCATAAGGACTGGCAAGCGGTGAATTGGACAGAACGTTGTACAGTCCTACCTGCGACCCTTGGGTCAAATGGTAGTTGCTGTTCGTGGTAAAACCCATCCGGACATATTTCCCTACCCGTTGCTCGAGCGAACCGTGTACCGTAAAACGCTGGAAAGACTGAGTGGGAATGACGCCGGTGTTCTCATAATAGGAGGCACCGAAATTGTAGCTGCCCCTCTTCATGCCGGAAGAAACGCTGATGTCCTCATTGGTCACGTTGCCGGTCTGATACAAAAGGCTTTGCCAATCGGTATTTGTACTGAGTGACTCATCCGCTCCCAGTTGAATGGCTCCCCCCTGCTGCAGGTACTGTCCTGCGGCCTTCCGAAGAGCGGCGAACTGCGGGCCATTCATCATGGGATATTTGGAGAAGATCTTGTTGACGCCATAGTAACCGTTAACCGCGATCCGGGGCTCCTGTCCGGAATTTCCTTTATAGCTGGTGATCAATATAACGCCGTTCGCTCCACGTGAACCGTAAATTGCCGTGGCTGACGCGTCCTTCAACACATCCACACTTTTTACGTCGTTCATGTCTATGTCGGCGAGACTGCCAGGGAACGGGATTCCGTCCAGTACGATCAAGGGATCATTGGTTGCTGTCAGCGAACGGGTACCGCGAATGCGAATTTGCATCGTCGCGCCTGGTTGAGATGAAGTTTGCGAGATTGCCACGCCCGGGAGCCTTCCCTGCAGGGCCTGGGAAATATCGGGCGACGGCACTTCGCGGAGATTGCTCCCGCTGATCGAAGCAACTGATCCCGTCACCGCCTCCTTTCGCTGGCTTCCGTATCCTATCACCACGACATCGGTCAGATTGGGGTTGGTTGTGACGAGGCTTACGGCGATCGGTTGGCCGCGGTAGATCACCCTCGCAGACTGGAAGCCGACATAAGAGATTTGAAGTGTCTGGCCGGGAACTGCAGTGATGGTAAAATCGCCCGCCTGATCGGTGGCAGTACCTTTTCCCGTCTTAACGTTTACGACGGAGGCGCCTCCGACAGGCCTCCCGCTCGAATCTGTTACATGCCCATGGGCAAGTTCCCCGCCGCCCTGCGCCATCAGAGAGGGAGGGGCGATCAGGTTGGCGGCAATCATGAGTATAATCGAAACCATGGCGTTTCGAAAATGGACTTTTCTCATATGGAGTGTAGTTTTTTGAAAAAGTGAAGAATCGTTTTGGGTATCCTGGAATGCGCGTGAGGCGCCGGCGGCATGGCCTGGAGGGAAGTTTTCCAGTTTGCAGATCGTTTTGGCAGCATAAGTTCAATCGTATTTTAAATGGCAGGTATGCAGAATCCCATTTTGCTCAAGTCGATTTCAATATGACTTGGCGGAGCTAAAGTAGGGAAATTTCCGACAAAATGTAACCGATTACATTTTTTTTCGAAAAATAAGTTATTTTTATCCCTGTCAAAGGGATGTAAACGATTGCCATGAGCGACCAGAAAGAAGTAACTATATATGATTTAGCCCGAAAGCTTGACCTTTCTATCGCAACTGTCAGCAGGGCGCTCAAGGATGACCCGGTCGTCAGCAAAAAAACAAAAAAACGCATCGCCGACCTTGCCCAGGAACTAGGGTACCGCAGCAACCATTTTGCACGCAATCTCCGCACCAGCCGGACCATGACGATCGGTGTGATCATTCCCCGGATCAACAGCTATTTCATGTCGGCGGTCATCGCCGGAATGGAAAATGTCGCCAATACAGAGGGCTATAATCTGATTATCAGCCAGTCTTCGGAATCGGTCGATAAGGAACGGTCCAACGCCATCACTCATTTCAACAACCGCGTCGACGGACTGCTGGTATCCCTCGCGTTTGACACCGGCTCATTGTCTCACTTTGAGCCTTTCTTTAAGAAAAAGGTTCCCCTGATCTTTTTCGACCGCGTGGCGGAACACAAAGACTGCACGTGTATTCTGATCGACAATGCCAAAGCTGCCTATGACGCCACGGCGCACCTGATTGCCCGGGGACGCCGCCGGATCGTCCACATCACCGCACCGTCCGAAAGGAACGTATATATCGACCGCCTCAAAGGGTATAAGGAAGCACTCTCCGACAACCGGCTCGATTTCCGGGAAGACTATGTCATTACCGGAAACCTCAGCCAGGAAGCCGGCGCAGACGCTGCGGCGATCATCCGCGCCATGAGCCCGCTGCCGGACGGCGTCTTTGTGGCGAACGATAATTGCGCGGTAGGGTGCATGGTTGCCCTTCGCCAGATGGGCATAAGCATTCCGGGGGAAATTGCCTTCGTCGGCTTCAATAACGACCCCGTGTCCACGGTAGTGGAGCCCAATCTTACCACTATTAATTATCCGGGATATGAAATGGGTCAGCTCGCCGCACGCAGCCTGATCGACCACCTCAACGGAACGGCCAGTATTCATTCGACAAAAAGGATCCTTCTTCGGTCGGCGTTGATTGTCCGGGAATCTTCGACCGACAAAAATCCGGCTTCATCATGAGAAGAATCGCGATGACCTTACCGCCGCTGAACTATTACAGGAATATACAACTATATCACGCGCCCGGATCGCAATCTACGGGCTCAAACACTCAAACAGCATGGTCCGGAAAGAACTGAAAAGAACAGCAGTGGTTACCGGCGGCGGATCCGGCATCGGCCTGGCTATCGCCGCGAAATTTGTACAGGCAGGCATCCTCACCGTCATCGTCGGGCGCGACGAGCAGAAACTGGCCGCCGCGCGGCGGCAGCTCGGCGAAGATTGTCACCCCGTCACCCACGATCTCGCGGACCTGCCGTCCATACCGTCGCTTGTGCAACAGATCGTCTCCCGCTTCGGGGGGATCGACATCCTCGTCAACAATGCGGGGATCAACATGAAAAAGGAATTTCAGGACGTCACGGACGAGGAATTCGTCCGTGTGCTGAATACCAATCTTTGCTCGGTCTTCGCGATCTCCCGTGAAGTGGTGAAGACCATGCTCCCGCGGCATAGCGGACATATTATCAATATCAGTTCGATGGCCTCTCAATACGGCATCCCGAAAGTCATTGCATATACCGCGTCGAAGGCAGCGATCGAAGGGATGACGCGCGCGATGGCTGTGGAACTCTCGCCGCAAGGTATCCACGTAAATTGTATCGCGCCTGGTTTCATCGCGACGGAAATGTCCGCGAAAGCGCTCAACAACGACCCGGAAAGAAAAAACAAGGTCTTCGCCCGTACCCCGATGGGTCGCCTCGGGGACCCCGGCGAAATTGGCGATGCCGCGCTGTTCCTTTCCTCTGACCAGGCCAGTTACCTCACCGGCGTGGTGCTCCCTGTCGACGGCGGCAACTCTATCGGCTTCTAGTGGAATTTTTAACCGGGAATTAATTCCTTTTCCTTATTTTTATGGAGAGAGAAAATTCCTTGCGTCAGGCACTTTGCTGACTACCATTCAAAACGACTGCTTCCTGCTGAGGGGATGGGTATGCGACGCCGTTGCTTCAAGCCAAAACTGATCTACATCTATTTTTCCGAAGCGATCGGGACGGCCTTCCTGGTTGGTGTCGGTCTCTCGATCGTCATTCTCAATAACGGTGCCGGAGCCCCGGTAACATCCTATATCCCCGACCCTTCAGCCAGAAGGGCGATAACAGGATTCCTCTTTGGAGCAACCGGATGCGTTATTGCGCTTTCACCCATCGGCAGGATCAGTGGCGCTCATATCAATCCGATCGTCAGCTTCGCTTTCTGGCTTCGTAAAAGGATATTTACCCGTCATTTGCTGGGATATGTCGTTGCCCAACTGGTTGGCTCCGTTGCAGGATCTCTGCCCCTCCTTTTGTGGGGAAAATGGGGCGACAGTATTGGTTATGGCAATACGGTACCGGGGCCCGGAAGAACGGCAGCCGCCTTCGTCGGCGAAACGGTCACCAGCTTCTTGCTCGTGACCGGGATCTTTTTCTTCTGCGGACACCGAAAATTGAGACGCTTCACGCCCTACCTCATGCCGCCCCTGTATGGCTTGATGGTTTGGGCTGAAGGCGCCCTTTCAGGAACGAGCACCAATCCTGCAAGAAGTTTTGGTCCGGCTGTTGTGAGCGGAGTTTGGACCGGCTGGTGGCTATACTGGCTGGCCCCGCTTACCGGCGCTGTCCTGGCGGTCTGGTTGTTCAGGCTGCCCGGACTTAAATGGTGGAAGGTGCTGCCGAAGCTGCGGCATCGCGGCAGGGCAGCCCGGCCTAAAAACGCATCTCTTCGACCATGGCCGGAGGATTGAAATTACTGTACCGTATCCACGTGGGCCGCACGACAAAATGCGTGAGACCCGCCCACCCGGCGGTTCGCTCTCTTCCTTCAGGAAAAACGGCGTAATAAGCCTCGCGATAGACGTCATCCGCCACAGCCGCGCTGAGTTCCCTCGCGTCGCCCTCGTATTGAATGCTTATCTCGTGTTTCCAGCCGATCACCAGGGCGACCCGGCTATCCGCGCGGATATTCGCATACTTCCGCGAACTCGTCACGGTATCGAACACGATTTCAAGGCCGGACGTCACCGCAATGCCAACCAATGCAGCCTCGGGCCGGCCGGTTTCGGAAAGGCTCGCCAGCACGCCCAGCCGGTGCGAACGCAATGCTTCGTATAAGAATTCTCTTGTCATCGGCGCAAGTTATACGGACAGCCTGAACTTCCGCTTCTCCAGCCACCCGGTCACCAGGACGATCAGCAACGAGAACAGCGCGGATTTTACCAAACCCAGGTCTCCGCTTCTCAACGGGAGGGGAAGCCGCCAGCTTTCGGGTAGCATCCTGAATATGCAATAATGGATATAGGTCAGCAGATAACAGGTCAGCGCGCTGGTCCCCGCCGGTCTGATCAGGGAAAACCAGTGCTGCTTTCCTTTCAGGTCAACGACATAGGCAAGGATGGCCATCACGAAGAGGCTGATCGCCGTGCATATCAACACCCACGAAGGCGTATCTCCCAGTTTGGCGATCCCGCCCAACGGCCGAAGCAGGAAACCTGCCGCCAGGATGGCCGGGGCCAGCAGCACGAGCCGGATGAGCCCCCTTACCGGCCTCCCCGCTCCCGTCGCCCGGCTATACCAGATTGCCGTTAGTACGCCCGCCAGCGTGAACGCCACCAGGCCGCCGCTGTCCTCCAGCCATAGCCACTCATGATAACCGATCAGCCGGTTAAGCCATCCCGCGCTGGCTGCGATCGAAAGTCCCAGGAAAAACAATGCAGCCACCGTCAGCGGCACCAACCTGTCCTGCACGTAAAGGTACAGCAGGGCGCCGCACAAATAAGCCCAGCCGATTAGTCCGAGTATCCCGTACCAATGGGTCCGCATCCAGCTGGGATGCTCGGGCGTGCCTCCTTTGTAGACAATGGCCAGCGCGACGAGCAGGACAATGCCCGCGCAGCGCAACGCCCATTTCCTCGTGCCGCGCCAATCGGGCGGATAGTCGAGCCAGATCAGGAAAAAGGCGATCGTAGCGCACAACAGCCACACATATTTTCCAATCAACGCCGTCCCGGTCGTATATTCTTCATAGTTGACGGCATAGATACCCATAACGAGCAATGCAAACGTTCTGTTCAGTATATGCCCGACCAGCCAGCGTTTCGTCTTTCCCTTCGACTCCCACCGGCGGATGGCAAACGGTATCGACAAGCCCACGATGAACAGAAAGGCCGGAAATACGGTATCTGCCAAACCCAGGCGGTCCTCGCCTTCCGCCGCATGCTCCAGCCATCGGGGAACTTTTTCCAGCAACTCCAGGTCGTTGACAAAGATCATCAGCAACATGGTAAGGGCGCGGAATGCATCGATGGATGCGATACGCCGGGAAGGCTTGATCATGACGATTTGTTTGATGTTGCAGACCGACCTTCGGCCGCATTCCCTGACACGCCGCCCCAGTAATAAAGCCAGTCGATCATCCGGCTGGTATATCCGTATTCGTTATCGAACCAGGCTACGATCTTGACCAGCCTCCCCGCCACCGAGGTCAGTGTACCGTCCACTACGCAGGAATGGATATTGCCCTTGATATCCAGCGATACGACCGGCTCCTCGGTATAGTCCAATATTCCCCGGTATTCGGCACCCGACGCCTCACGAAAGGACTGGTTGATTTCCGCCGCGCCCACCCCTGACCGGAGCAGCACGGTGTAGTCGGCCATCGCACCATTGGCAACCGGGACCCTGGTCGAGACGGTCGCAATCCGCCCTCTTACGGCAGGCAATAATCGCTCCAGTGATCCGGCGAGATCGATCTCCACGGGGATGATCGATTCGGCGGCGGCGCGACCCCGTCTGAACTGCCGGTGCGGCGCATCGACCAGTTCCTGGCGCGATGTATAGGAATGCAGGATATTGACCTGCGCGGATTCGATCCCAAACCTTTCCACCACGGATAGTACCGAAGTACTGCAATTTGTCATGCACCCGCCCGGCGATACGATCTTGGATTCGGGCGACAACGCGCGGTGATTATACCCATAGATCAGGAGCGGGATATCCGCAGAGCCGGTTGTAGAGAGCAATACTTTCCCCGCCCCCGCTTCCAGGTGAATGCCTGCCGTTTGGCGGCTGGTAAATCGGCCTGAGCATTCCAGCACGATGTCGACGCCCAGTTCCCTCCAGGGCAGGCCGGCGGGGTCTTCCCGGCGGAAGACGGCCAGCGACTTTTCACCAACCTGCATCCGTCCATCCCGATAGCCGACCGGTTGAGGCAACGTACCATAGACCGAATCGTATCGCAGCAGGTAGACCAGGTTCTCGGGTTCCATGATATCGTTCACCGCGACAAGCTCCATGTCCCCGGGGGCAAGCAACCGCCTCGCCAGAAGCCTGCCGATCCGGCCCATACCATTAATTGCAATTCGCATTGACTAACCTTTGATAAGATGCAAATATAGCAACCCGCGATCCAAAATGCGGCGGATGACATCGGGGCAAAAGAAAACCGGATACACCTGCAAAAGCATGCGTACCCGGTCTGTTGAAAAGCGTCTCCGGAAAGGAACGCTTTTAACGATTGCTTGCCATATTAAACTATTTCTTGGTCGTCGTGTCCTTCTTCGTCGTGTCGGCAGCCATCTTGGAAGAATCGGCGCTCATCTTGGAAGAATCGGCGCTCATCCTGGAAGAATCAGCGGACATTTTCGCGCTGGAGTCGGCAGCTGCTTTGTCAGAGCTGGAATTGCTACAGGAAGCGAGGGCGCCGATCGAGGCGATAGCCATTACGAACATCAATTTTTTCATTTTTGATTGTTTTTTTAACGTTAATTGAATGGTTCCGGGGTTAATACGCGGGGTGGGAAAAAGTAACCCGGCGAAATCAACGTTTTTTATATTTATTATTTTGTAATGCGTATTTACTGGTTTTTGAACCTCTGGGCCGGGTTTTCTCAAAAAATTGACGTTCATTTGGGTTACGAATCTTTAATTTGGGTATTAAACATGTAAGCGTGAGGACCGATACAACCGAACAGCAATTGTTGGAAGGATTGGCAAGGAACGACAGAAAGGCCATAGAGACCATTTACAAACAGCATTATGGAATGGTCCAGTCGCTGGTCATCAACAACAGCGGTTATCCGGATGACGCCCGGGACGTCTTCCAGGAGGCGATGATCGTACTCTATGAAAAGGTCGGGTCTGGTTCGTTCGAATTGAACTGTCTGCTCAAAACGTACCTCTATTCCGTGTGCAAACGCCTTTGGCTGAAACGCCTCGGACAGTTGCACAGGTCCTTTACCGAAGTGGAAAGCCTGCAGAATACTGTTCCGGTGGAAGACGAACTCGAAAGACATGAGCAGCGCAACAAGGACTTTCAGCTCATGGAAGACAGCCTGAATACCTTGGGCGAACCCTGCCGGAGTCTGTTAAAGGCCTATTACCTCGAGATGAAAAGCATGACGGACATCGCCTGTGATTTCGGGTATACCAATGCCGACAACGCGAAGAACCAGAAGTACAAGTGCCTGATGCGGTTGAAAAAGATATTTAGTCAGAAAAATAAATAGTGTGTGAT
>DATNBP010000041.1:0-37401 GCA_035572015.1 Puia sp.
TTGCTGATCCACACCGCGGATGAGGCCGGGCAGTACCCGGGACCGGACTATGCATTCGGCTGGGGCCTCATCGACATGGTGAAGGCCGCGGCCGTCATCACATCGGACAACACCGATCACGACCAGCAAATCCATGAGAGCAGCCTGGTCACCGGAAGCAAGGACAGCGAGACCTGGAATATCGTGGCTTCCGGCAAAACACCCGTCAGCGCAACTATTTGCTGGACCGATCCGGCCGGCGCGATAGCGACGATCCCGGGAAACGAACATAATTTTAAGGACGTCACCATCAAGCTCGTCAATGACCTGGACCTGCGGATAAAGGACAACGTCACCGGGACCGTATACATGCCCTGGACGCTGGATCCCGCCAATCCGGGCGCCGCGGCGGTCAAGTCCGACAATTTCCGCGACAACGTCGAAAAAGTGGAGGTCGGCGACAGCCTCATTCCCGGCAGAAGCTATACCATAACGATCACACACAAGAGTTCGCTCGCGCGCGGATCGCAGAATTATTCGCTGGTCGTCAGCGGAGCCGGGGGAGCCGCCTACTGCGCATCCGCATCGACCGCCAACGGCGCGAGCATTGACCATATCGCACTCGCGAATCTCAACAATTCGCCCGCTCCCAACACCTGCCGGACCTATTCGGACCTCACCGCTCTGGCGCCCGCCAACCTCCCTGTCGGGGTGGGGACCGCCCTGAGCATCGCTTCCGGCAGTTGCAACAGCACCAACAACACGCGTGTGATTTCCGTGTACATCGATTTCAATAACGACAACATTTTTGAATCGAATGAGCTGGCCTATCAAAGCGCCGCTTCCGCCGGGGGCACTTTTACCGGGACGATCACTGTTCCGACCTCCGCGGCCGTCGGTGCGACCGCGCGGATGCGCGTGATCGCCGAAGAGACCGGTAACCCCGCCACCGTTTCACCCTGCGGGTCCTATGGCGCCGGCGAAACGCAGGACTATCGCGTCACCTTTGTCAACCCGACCAACGACGTCGGCGTCAGCGCACTCGAGTATCCCAACCTGAGCACCTGCGGCAACGACTCGACGCTGGTTGCGGTGCGCATCCACAATTATGGCAGCGTTGTCCAGTCCGCCGTACCCGTCACTACGGTCGTTACGCAAAACGCCACGGTGATCGGGTCGTTCTCGACCGTTTGCCGGGACACGGTCCCTGCCGACAGCGATGCAGTCTTTACCTTCAGCGGCACGAGCCTGCAGCTTACGCCGGGCGCAAGTTATACCTTCACGAGCTATACCTCGCTGGGCAGCGATTTCAACACCGCCAACGACAGCAACGTGACGACCGTCACCGCCAACCCGGCGGGAGCCGCCGTCAGCGGTTCGGCCACGGTTTGCGGCAATAATGCGACCTCTGTGCAGTTGAAAGCGAACAGCGGCGGTGACGACGTGGTGCTATGGTACGACAGCCCAACCGCCGGGATGCCGATCGCCGCGGGAAGCAATACCAGCACGACCGACATCGCAAAAACCTATTATGTGGCCGCAAACGATCTGCGGGCGAAGGGCGGCGCGCTGAATGCTCTTCAACTGGCGCCGTCCGGCGCAAGCCCCGGCTTCTACTATCCATTCAACGGGCAGTTCGTGGAATTTACGACGAGCGTCCCGATGACAATCCGGAGCGCGCGGCTGTACGCGGGCTTTAGCGGACAGGTGGTCTTTACGCTGGCGTCGCTCGCCAGCTTCACCCGCAGCGGTTATTCCTACTACCCGATCGATAGCGTAAGCATCAACGTCTATGCGACGAAACAAGTTCCACAGGCAGGCCGCGTCCCCGTTGCCGCCGGCCAGATGACGGACACCGGCGCCGTGTACTATCTGAACCTGCCGATCCCCGTACCGGGCACCTATATTCTGATCACCGAGTGCAACGACAACGCGAATCTGTTCCTGAATTCCGGTATTACCTCCAACCCCTACCCGATGACCATACCGGGCGTATTTTCAATTACCGGGAACTCGAATAAGTACAATCCCAACAACAATGCGGATACCACCTACGATCGCGGGTACTATTTCCCGATGTATGATATCGGCATTTCGCTCGACGAATGCCCCGGGCCGAGGACGGCCGTCACACCGGCTACGGAACAGGCGCCGGGCGTTTCGCTTGCGGGCAACATCCTTACAAGCACCGCTGACAGCGGGAACCAATGGTACTACAATGATAGCCTGCTCAACAATGCAAACGGCACCACGGATACGGCGCACCTGCCCGGCAGTTACTACACGGTGGTCACGGATCCCAGGACTGGTTGCGTGTTGAAATCGAACGCCGTGACCTACACGAACACGAGCAATCCGATCATCGTCGGGCCGAATCCGGCCGTCGGTTCCTTCAATCTGCAGTTTGTCTTCTCCAATGCCGACAATACCGCAGTCCAGATGTTCAATCTGACCGGTCAGAAGGTTTACGACGCGGAGTATCCGAATTTCTCCGGATATTTCTCGGGACTAATCGATGTGGCGACCTTTGCGCCGGGCATTTATATCCTCAAGATCACGCATGGCAGCAGTACGTATGAAAGTAAAGTTTACGTGCGGCACACGTATTAGGAATTTCGCTATATTAGCGAATGCCTCAACCTTGGCGCACAGGTACGGTTATCCGTATCGAGCAGGAAGCACAACAGACACGGCGGTTCTGGATCAGGATCCCGGACCTGTCTTCGTTTGATTTCGAACCCGGCCAATTCGTTACGCTGGACCTTCCGATCCACGAGCGGCCGGCCAAACGCATTCGAAGCTACTCTATCGCTTCCTGGCCCGATGGCAGCAATGTCATCGAATTGGTGATCGTCTTGCTGGAAGGCGGCGCCGGGACGACCTATCTCTTCAATGAGATCGGGGTAGGCAGTCACCTGACCCTGCGCGGGCCTCAGGGAGTTTTCACGCTTCCGGATACGATCGAACGCGATCTCTTCCTGATCTGCACGGGCACCGGGATCGCGCCATTCCGGTCGATGGCGCACTATATCCTGGACAAGAATGTCCCCCACCAGGACATCTACCTGATCTTCGGTTGCCGGAAATTCGAAGACGCACTCTACCGGCAGGAGCTGACCGAACTTGCCGAACGGATCCCCCGGTTCCACTATATTCCCACTTTTTCGCGCGAAAACGCCGCTTCCGGCGGTGCGATGTACCGCACGGGGTATGTGCATCCGATCTATGAGGAATTGTGTTGCCGCAAACAACCGGCCTATTTTTTTTTATGCGGCTGGAAGAACATGATAGACGAAGCCAGGCAGCGCATCACGACGCTGGGCTATGAACGGAAATCGATCCACCAGGAATTATATGGGTAAGACAGCCGGGCGGGCCTGATAAATGCAGCCCGTCGTTCGCCGCTGCTATTTGGAGACCTTCTCTTTGTTTTCTTTGCCGTTTATCTTCATTGAGATGACCGGAATTGGTTGCTGATCCTTCACCTTGCTTTCCAGGATGACGAACGCGCGCTGTGCTTCCAGGGTCTCTTCATTACTACGCATGAGCTCCATTTCCAGGTCGTGGATCTTGGCCTTGCTTCGTTTCAGCCTTGCCCTGAACACAACGAAACCGAACAGACCCCCGAAAATCACAGCCCCCAAAAGGATTACCGGATTAATGATGACATCAGTGGTAAAAAGCATTTTACATAAAGTATTTAAGGTTCTAGATACAAAGAGGCAACCTCATTAAAAAGGGAGTAGCAACTGACTGCTTTCAGGGGATAATTGGATCGGTCAAAGTGTTGATCCGGTCTCAAATATAACGATAAAATGATACAAAACCCCGACAAAGCCCTAAGTACCCTTTTTTATTTTTACCGGAGTTGATTTTTTATCCGGCGAAATCTTCGGGTCGCTCTCTGATGACTCCTCACTCATCCAGTCGGCGGGTGATAAGGCCCGCGATTTCGTCGATCGATATTCTTTCCTGTTGCATGGAATCCCGGTGCCGGATCGTAACTGTCTGATCCTCTTTAGTTTGATGATCAACCGTCACGCAAAACGGCGTACCGATCGCATCCATGCGCCGATACCGCTTGCCGATTGTATCCTTTTCCTCGTAAAAGCAACGGAATTTCAGGCGGCACTTGTCCATGACGTCGCGCGCGATTTCGGGCAGCCCGTCCTTTTTTGTCAGCGGCAGAACGGCAAGCTTGATGGGCGCGAGTTTAGGTGGGAACCGGAGCACGACGCGGCTATCCTGCTTATCGGCGGTGCTCAGGTCTTCTTCCGTGTATGCTTCGCTCAGGACCATGAGCACGGTCCGGTCCAGGCCGATCGAGGTCTCGATTACGTACGGAATATAACCCTGGTTGATCTCAGGGTCGAAATATTGCATTTTCTTTTTGCTGAATTCCTGGTGCCGGCTCAGGTCGTGGTCGGTGCGTGAATGGATGCCCTCCACTTCTTTGAAGCCTATCGGGAATTCATACTCGATATCGCAGGCGGCCTTTGCATAGAAGGCCAGTTTCGAATGGTCATGGAAGCGGTATTTCTCCTTTGGTATTCCCAGGCCGAGGTGCCATTGCATCCGCGCGGCCTTCCAGTGTTCATACCATTCGTCTTCCGTACCGGGCCGGATAAAAAATTGCATCTCCATCTGTTCGAACTCACGCATCCGGAAGATGAACTGTCTCGCGACGATCTCGTTCCGGAACGCCTTCCCGATCTGTGCAATCCCGAAAGGGATCTTCATGCGCCCGGTCTTCTGGACATTAAGGAAGTTGACAAAGATGCCCTGCGCGGTCTCGGGCCGCAAGTATATTTCGCTTGCCTCATCGGTGACCGAGCCAAGCTGGGTGGAGAACATCAGGTTAAACTGCCTGATATCGGTCCAGTTGGCCGTGCCGCTGGTGGCGCATTTGATCTTCCGGTCTTCTATTAATCGCTTCAGGCCGGCAAAATCGTCTGCGGCGAGCAACCGGTCCATGGTCTCCAGCAGCGCATCCGCCTCAGCCTTCTTCCCCTCATTTTCCAACTCAACGGCCCTCGCCTCGATCAGGTGATCGACGCGGTAGCGTTTCTTGCTGTCTTTATTGTCGATCATCGGATCGCTGAATCCTTCGACATGACCGCTGGCTTTCCAGGTCGTAGGATGCATAAAAATGGCGGCATCGATCCCTACGATATTATCCCGGAGCTGGGTCATGCTCTTCCACCAATGGTCCTTGATATTCTTTTTGAGTTCGCTGCCCCACTGGCCATAATCATACACGGCGCTTAGCCCGTCGTAGATCTCGCTGGATGGAAAAATGAAACCATACTCTTTGCAATGCGAAATGATCGCCTGGAACCGGTTACTATCGTTTGCCATGGTCGGCAAATATAAACCATCTACCTCAACTTCTCGTTATCGCGGTGCCTCTCCGCATCCCGGATGCGCTTCTTGACAAAATTATTCCCGAGCGCCGTGGTGAGATCCACACCGGTCTGGTTGGCAATGCAGATCACCACCCAAAGCACATCGGCAAGCTCATCGGACAATTCCCTGCCCTTATCAGACTCTTTAAAAGATTGATCGCCGTAAAGCCGGCTCATCAGCCTGGCCACTTCTCCCACTTCCTCCGTCAGGATCGCCATATTGGTCAGTTCGCTGAAATACCGGACGCCCGTGGTGCGGATCCAGGTGTCTACCGCCCGTTGCGCATCGGCCAGGGTCAGGGGCCGTTCAGCCGCCGCTTGAAGTTCGTTTTCCATGTCCCGTTGTGGTTCCGGTAAAAATACGTATTGCACTCAAAAGAAATTTTTTTATATTGGGCTACCTAAAAACCTGAACCATGTACCAGGACGATTTCTTTGCCGCATTTATTCCGCTTTGGATCGGTTGCTTCGTACTCGCGATCCTGCTGATCGTTGCCCAGTGGAAGATCTATCAGAAGGCCGGTCAACCCGGCTGGGCATGCATTATCCCTATTTATTCTTTTTGGGTCTTGCTGAAGATCGTGGGCAAGCCCGGCTGGTGGCTGATCATGATGTTCATTCCCCTGGTCAACGTGATATTCGCGATCTGGGCGGTCAACATGCTGTCCAAGAGCTTCGGCAAGGACGAAGGCTTCACTGTGGGCCTTTTGTTGCTGGGTTTTGTCTTCTACCCCATCCTCGGCTTCGGCAACGCGCGTTATCTTGGGCCTTACGGAGATCCGGCGGCCTTCCGCGCGGCCCAGAACCCGGACTTCGATTTCGACAAGACTTCTCCGCGGCCCTGATCGCATGCGGCCATTGCGCCGGCAGCCCGGCGCCAGCGCCGACCGGCAAACCCTGTGTGTGCCGGCCAGCATACCGTCGTTGCGCCGGCCAGCATACCGTCGTTGCGCCGGCCGCAGTCAATCCAGCAGCAGGTCCCCGACCAGGAAAGCGCGTGCTGTCCCGCTGATCAGCACCCGGTCACCCTTTAGCTCGCAGCCGAGCCAGCCCCGCCGTGGCGACAGCTGCATGGCGCGAAGCTTTGTCTTCCCCAAAACACCGGCCCAGAACGGAGTCAGCGTCGTATGCGCCGATCCGGTGACCGGGTCCTCGTCGATCCCCGACTGGGGTGCGAAGAAGCGCGAGACGAAGTCCACGTCGGCGCCCGGGGCCGTCACGATAATCCCCCTTGCGTCGATGCGCCGGACCAGATCCATATCGACCCGCAGTTCCCGGATGTCCTGCTCGCGGTCATAGACCAGCAGAACATCGGTCCTGCCTCTAAAAGCCTTCCCGGGCCTGGGTTCGAAACCCGCTACCAGTTCGGACGTGCAATTCACCTCCCGCACATGATCCGCCGGGAAGTCGAGCGTCAGTAATTCGCCATGCCGGCCGACCGTCAATAAGCCGCTCCGCGACCGGAACCGGATCGTCTTTTCCTCGTAACCCAGGTAGTTGTACAGCACGAAGGCCGAAGCCAGCGTGGCGTGCCCGCAGAGATCGACTTCCGTGGCCGGCGTAAACCAGCGGATCCGAAAATCCGCGCCTTCCCGCACAAAAAATGCAGTCTCCGCCAGGTTATTCTCCATCGCGATCTGCTGCATGACCGCATCGGGCAACCAATCCTCCAGCGGAACAACCGCAGCCGGGTTCCCCTGGAAAAGCTGCTTTGCAAATGCATCTATCTGGAACATTTTCATACTCGAATTTTTTCAACCTATATATGTGTTTTACAAAATTCCTACAGAATACCTGCCTACTTTTACAGCCGATGAAAATCCTGATCGTCGAAGACGAGCTTGATCTCGCCCAAAGCATGGCCACCTACCTGAAAGGAGAGAACTATCTCTGCGAATTGGCTGCCGACTGCAAAAGCGCCCTTGAAAAGATCGATCTCTTTGAATACGACTGCATCCTCCTCGACATTTCCCTTGCAGACGGAAACGGGCTAAGCGTTCTGAAAGAGCTGAAGGCCAACAACAAGACAGACGGCGTCATCATCATTTCCGCGCGCAACTCGATCGACGACAAGATAGACGGCCTCAACATGGGTGCGGATGACTACCTCAGCAAGCCGTTTCACCTGCCGGAACTGAACGCCCGCATCGCCGCCGTCATCCGCCGCCGGCGTTTCGAAGGCAACCGGACGCTTGTGTTGAACGAACTCGTCATCGACCTGATCGGAAAGACCGTCATGGTCGGGCAGGTACCGGTCGATCTCACGCGCAAGGAATACGACCTGCTCCTCTATCTCGCTTCCAACAAGAACCGGGTCATTTCAAAGAATGCCATCGCGGAACACCTCTCCGGGGAACAGGCGATGAGCTACGACAACCTCGACTTCATTTATTCCCACATGAAGAACCTGAAACGCAAACTGCACCAGGCCGGCTGCAGCGATTATATCCGGTCCCTGTACGGGATGGGCTACAAGTTCGAGATCAAGACCTGACCATCCCTGTCATCATTCGCGGCACTTGCTGTCGATCCAGATGGTGACAGGCCCGTCGTTGAGCAACTCCACCTGCATGTCGGCGCCGAATTCACCCGTAAAGATTCGCTTTCCCAATGCCGCCTCCAAAGCGTCGATCAGTTCCTGGTAGCGCGGGATCGCCACCTCCGGTTTGCTCGCCCGGATATAGGAAGGACGGTTGCCTTTTTTCGTGGACGCATGCAGGGTGAACTGGCTGACCAGCAGGATATCGCCGCCGTTGTCCTTCACCGACACATTCATGACCCCGGCCTCATCGTTAAAGATACGCAGGTTGACGATCTTGTTGGTCAGCCACGCGACGTCTTCCCCGGTATCCGCGTCTTCGATGCCGACGAGCACGAGCAGGCCTTTTTGGATGGCTCCCCGGACCCGGCGTTCGATGGTGACGGACGCATGGACCACCCGTTGAATAAGGACGCGCATTTTTTTGGTAAATATAAGGAGCGGCCAGTTAAGCAGCCTGCACTTGAAGCAAGGCGTCGTCGGTGAAACGACGCGGCTGACGGCGGATTTCCTGTACGGTGACGATCACCGCGCCGGCAACGAGCAGCAGAAAGATGATATTGGCCATCCACTGCATCTGACGACCGAGATAATAGGAGAGCGGCCGGAAAAAGAAGCGGATCACGTGGCGACCGGGCGGGATGGAGAGCCCGCGAAGGACGTAGTTGGTCCGGATGATGGGCGCTTCGTGGTCGTCGATCCATGCCCGCCAGCCGCGGTCATAATACACTTCGCTGAATACGGCGAAACGCTCCCCCGGAGCCTGCGACAAATAGGTGATCTCGTCGTTGTCGTTCCTGATCAAGGTGATTTTTCCGGCGGTATCGCCCGCGGCTTCCCATTTTACCCTGGGCCGGTCGGCCGTAAAGACGATCGCGGTATCCCTGGGATCGAAGGTGGTCAGTGCGTTCATGACGGCGTTGGGCGTTCGCTCGAACCGGACACCGCGCACGAACCACACCGGCCCCAGGGAATGCGGATTGAGGAGGGCCGTATCCTTCCCGCCCTTTTCGGTCCGGATAATGTATTTCGTATTGAGCATATTGATCACCGGTCGGCAATTCGGGAAATTGGCCAGTTGCCGGTTGATGAGATCGTCGTAAATGCTGAGCTTCGCCGCATGGTATCCGCCGATGGACAAATGAAAATAAGCGGTCATCGCGCCGTAGGCGAGCGTATTCGCAACGCTGTCGCGCAGGTCGAACACGCGGTAATACCCTTTGTCCCGCTGGATCTCCTTGTCGGCCCTGGTTGCCGCAAAGTTCTCCTGGTAATCGTCGCGCTCCATATAGTTATCTGCGTTGAGATAATGCAGATCGACGCTCATGACATCGGTAAACATCAGCAGTCCTATCGAGGCGAGCAGGAACGAAGCCCGGAAGGTATTGCGAAGATACAGGCCAATGATCAGCGCGGCTGCGATCGTCAGGCCAAGGGATCGCAACAGGCTTTCGCCGAACAGGGTCTGCCGGTCGGCTCGAAGAGCGCGGACGAATTCATCCATATATCCGATGGCCGAGCTGCCGCGGGCTGCAGCCGTTCTGAGCAGGTCCCGGTCCCAGTCGGCGGAATAGTGGAACCCGACATACAACCCGGTCAGCAGCAGGAAAACGCCGGCCACGCTCAGCAGGCCCCATTGATATTGGCGCCGGAGCCGGGCCCGGTTCTCCGCTGCGCGGATCTTGTCGAGTGTAAGCGTGGCCATCATACAAAACAGAAAGGTGGGGATCACGAGGATCATGCTGGGTGCGCGGAACTTGTTGTACATGGGAAGCCATCGCAGCAAAAAGTGATTGAACCCATAAAAATAGCCACCCCAGCTCATCGCGATCGCGAGCACGCTGACGGTCAGTATCCACCATTTGTGGCGCCCGTCGAGCACAAAAAAGCCGACGAGGGTCAGCAGCACGACGATCGCGCCGACATAGGGAGGTCCGGCAAAGAAGTTGCCCACGCCGCCCCAATAGTACCGCGGCCCGTCCGTCCCCACTTCCGCGGCGAGATCGGCCGGCATCCGGTCGTACACCCGCTGCGCCCGCGAATCCTGCGGGGTGAGCCGGAGATCGGTGCTGCCGCCGTAAATATCCGGCACGAGCATGACCAGCGGCTCCGCCTTGTACATGCTGAACTCGAAGGCCACCGAATCGATCAGCCCGTCGTGCCCCGTCCTGATGGTCGACGGCGCGAGTTCGCTGCCCGCGCGGACCGATTCCTTCGAAGAATCATAGGTCGTAAAAAGAACGACGGCATTGCATAACACGCCCACCAGCGCCGCGCCCGCGGTCATCGCTACCACCCGGAAAAGACGCATGGTCTCTCCCGACCGGATCCAACGCACGGCATAGCCAATGATCAGCCCGCCCGCGATGATCATCGTGTAATAGATGATCTGCACGTGGTTGAAGGAGACAAGTAGCGCGGTGAATAACGCCAGGAGCATCATGCCCTGCCAGTATTTTCGTTCGCACAGCAGGATCAGCGCCGCGATCACCCCCGGAAGCAGCGCAATCGACTGCATCTTGGTATCATGCCCCACCGACACGATCACGGGGTTGTAGGTGGCGTACGCATAAGCCAGGGCGGCAATGATGCCGATGAAGGGGTTGACCCGCAACACGAGGGCAAGAAAATAGAAACAGATGCAGGCAAGGAAAAAGAAGCTCGCGGGCTTGACGAAGAAGAGCGTCAGCAGCCCGTAAGTCAGCCCCGGCAACCCAACCGACTGCGAATCCATCGCGATCTGGTACGCCGGCATGCCGCTGAACATGCTGTTGCTCCACAGCGGGAAATGCCCGTGCGTTTTTTTGTACTGGAAGGAATTGTGCGCCATGCCCTGCCACTGGACGACATCCTCCTGTGAGAGGACTTTGTCCTCGAAGGCCGGCCTGCAATACAGGTACGCCACTACCGCAAAAATGACGACGGCTATCAGGTGCGGAAGCGCGCGCAACAACAGGTCCTTCGTAATATATTTCATTTGGTTAATGCGTACATCTCTTGATACTGGCGCGTTTGTCCTTGCAATTCCCGGACCAGCTTCGCGCCGAAAGTAGGATAATGCGGGCGAATACGGCATAAAAAAAGTGCAGCGGTCGCCTGGCGTCCGGCCGGCATCCACTGCACAATGTTTAATGGTTTTTGGTATCTGACCCCGGGAAAGGGTAAAGGGGGATTCAAAGGTCCATCGTCCGGGGCAGATAGCCAAGCGAAGTCATACGGGAAAACCATAGGTATTTATACCTATTTATTTAGGAGGTTCTACCTATTTGCCGTTGCTTCAAAAACAGTACATTGCTAACCAATCATCTATTCACATAAAACTATTCTTATGAGCAAAATCCCTACACCGCAATGGATCCTCCCCGCCATACTGCTTATGACCCTTTCCGCGGGCCTGACTTCCTGCAACCAGGGGGGCCGGGAACAGAACGTCGGATCGTCCATTAATCCCGACACGATCAAACACCATGTCATCTCGATCCAGGAAGCGGATGACATGACCGCCAATTTCCGAAACGCACTTGACGAGATGCAGAAAAAAGTGCCCGGGTTCAAAGACTCCCTTGACTTTGGCCATGCAGAAATGTTTCCGTCGGATGTTTTCCTGGAGCTCCTCAACCAAAAGGATTCCCTCGGACCCGCCGTGGGCATTCGCATTTACTACGGCCGATCGGCGGACGGTAAAGTACGCCAGATCCTTGTCCCGGTCGATTCCGCAGGCAACGATATTATCAATCATATGGTCGACCTGGGCGGGAACGGGGCCCGGGTGCACGTGGAATCCCTGAAGGTCAGCGACGGCCAGGCGCTCGAAAACGGCCAGCGTTGTCCGACCATCTGCGGCAACGACAGCAGCGGGCTGAACTAATCATGAGAATAATCTGGACATTTCTAACGAGTTTAATTGTTGTCATACCCATTATCGCGGGGCTGGTACGTTTTCGCCGCATCGGGAAACGATATCAGCCCCTTTTTATCCTCCTGGTACTCGGTCTGGCGACCGAGCTCATCAGCTATTTTTTCTTTGTCCGCCATCGCAGGACCAACGCGCCTGTTTACGATATTTATGCCTTGCTGGAATGGCTGCTGGTCTTCTGGCAATTCCGGGTGTGGGGCTTTCTCCGGGCCCGGCCGGTGGTGGTATCCGCGATCCTTTTCCTTCCCTGCCTGGTCTGGGTCGCCGAGAACCTGTACCCCGGCAACATGAACAATTTCTCTCCCTACTACCGCATCTTCTACAGCTTCCTGATCGTCATGTTCAGTGTTAACAAGATCAATTTCATGATCACCCACGATAACCGTAATTTGCTGGGGCATCCGGAGTTCCTGATCTGCATCGGATTTATTATCTATTTCATTTATGATATCATCTACGAATGGGCCTATCAGTCCAGTCTCTCAAGAGAAACTTCAATCACCAGCACCATTATCAGTCTGTTTGGGTATATTAATGCGTTGACAAACATTATTTTTGCGGTTGCTTTCCTGAAAATACCGGCTCCCAAAAAGTTCGAGCTCTGGTAAAGGCCAATGGAAAACAGGATCCTTTATATCACGCTGATGGTATCGGTGATTATTGCCGTAATCATTATCTATTTTTTTGTCAGCATTATCCGGTATCACCGCCGGTATATGCGGCTCCAGCGCGAAAAGATCTTCGCCGAGATCACTATCCGCGAGAACGAGCGGAAACGCATCGCCGGGGACCTGCACGACAGCCTCGGCCCGCTCCTTTCGGCTGTGAAACTCAACATCGGCAGTGTCGATATCGGAACCAACGCCGACCGCGAGATCCTCGACAAGACCTCCGGCTACCTCGACGAGATCATCGGCAGCATGCGCCGGATCTCGCACGACCTGCTCCCGAACACGCTCGAGCGGAAAGGCCTCGTCGAGGCGGTACGCGAATTCATCCAGCAGGTGAAAGGGAAACAGACCGTCAATATTCAACTCTATATCGTCAAGGAGATCCGGGTGCCGAAAGACAAAGAGATCCACATCTTCCGGATGGTCCAGGAGATCGTCCATAACACGATCAAACATGCGCAGGCGAGCAACCTGCAGATCGGCTTCAGCGAGGAGAACGGGCATCTTCTTTGCCTGACCAAGGACGACGGGAAAGGGTTCGACAAGGACAAGGCGCTCACCGGTTCGCAGGGACTCGGACTCCGCAGCCTGGAAAGCCGTTGCGAGATCCTCAATGGCATCCTTACCCTGGAGTCGTCGCCGGGTCTCGGGACGAATTATTTTATTAAAATCCCGGTTTGAATTGTGCCAAATAAAGTAATTTTTGGGCATGAATAGGACGATCCGGCTGGTGATTGCCGACGATCATGAGATTTTTCGGGACGGGTTGGCGCTGATGTTGTCCAAACAGGACACGGTCGTGCTGACCGGCCAGGCGGCGGACGGAGAGGAACTGCTCCGCCTGGTGGAAGAAACGCAGCCCGATATTGTGCTCACCGATATCAAGATGCCCAGACTGGGCGGGATCGCGGCATCCCGGATCCTGCTGCAGCGCTTCCCCGGCCTGAAGATCATCGCCCTTTCCATGTTCGACGAGGAAGACCTGATCGTGGAAATGCTCGAGACCGGGGCGAAGGGCTACCTGCTGAAAAATGCAGACAAGAAAGAGATCCTCGAGGCGATCCTCACCGTCCATGAAGGCAGCATCTTTTATTGCAAGCATACCACCGCCAGGCTGGCGTCGATGATCGTAAGGAGTAAGTTTGACGGCCAAAAGAAGCCCCGGGAACCGCTTTTCACCGACCGGGAAAAGGAGATCATCCGGCTGATCTGCCGCCAGCACACCGCGCAGGAGATTGGTGGCCTGCTCTACCTGAGCAAGCGGACCGTTGAAGGCTACCGGACCCGCATCCTCGATAAGATGGAGGTAAAGAACACGGCCGGTGTCGTCATTTTTGCGCTCCGGCACCATCTTATATCAGAATCCGACATATTATAGCGTTATTTGTGCGCAAGACGCGGGAGGCGGCGCATCCCCGTATATATTAATCCCTTAGATGAGCAGTATTAAAAAATTGGCGGGTGAGACGGTCTGGTATGGAGCAAGTTCCATTCTCGCCAAATTCTTCGTTCAATTGCTGACCCCCTACCTGACGGCCGAGTTCAGGGGATCCCCCGATTTTGGCAAAATGAGCCTGGTTTATGCCGCCACCTCCTTCATCAATATCGGGGCGCTGTTCGGGCTGGACTATGCTTATTTCCGTTTTATCGTCAAAAAGGACACGCCGCGCAATCTCTACTCCACGTTGCTGCTCTCGCTGATCTCGACGACCACGGTCATCACTACGCTGATCATCCTTTTCCGGTCGCCGGTCGCCGCCGCGCTCGATGTGGCCAACCACCCCGGTTATATTACCCTCAGTGCCCTGATGATCGCCTTCGACGCACTGTCCGCCCTGCCGTTCGCGCGCCTCCGCCACGAAGGCAGACCGCGGAAATTCGCGCTCATCCGCATTTCCGGCATCATCGTGTACGTAGGTCTCGTCTTTTTCTTTCTTTCGGTCTGCCCCCCGCTCCTGAAAAAGCATCCCAACAGCATCATGGGATTCATCTATCAGCCGCGGTTCGGTCCGGTAGGATACGTCCTGCTGGCCAATGTCATCCAGAACTTATTCCAGCTGGTCATGCTGTCCTTTGTCGTCCGGGGGATCCGCTGGACTTTCAATTTTCCCCTTTGGCGACAGGTCATGGCCTATTCGTTGCCCCTCACGGTGGCCGGTCTGGGCGGCATGATCAACGAGACTTTCGACAGGATCATGCTCGACTGGCGGCTGCCGCATGCGGGAAACTACGCCTCCTACCAGGTAGGCATCTACAGTGCCTGTTACCGGCTCTCCCTCCTCATCACGGTTTTCGTACAGGCATTCCGGATGGGCGCCGAACCATTCTTTTTCCGGCAAAGCGTCGAGGAATCGGCGCAGCGGACCTATGCCCGCGTGATGAAGTTCTTCGTCATTTTCGTTTGCGGCATTTTCCTGTTCGTCATGCTCTACCTGGACGTTCTCAAATATTTCATCCAGGACCCGACGATGTGGACCGGGCTGAAAGTCGTCCCGATCCTCCTTTTCGCCAATATGTTCCTGGGCATTTACTACAACCTGTCCATCTGGTACAAACTTTCCACCAATACCCGTTCGGGGGCGTATATCACACTCATCGGCGCGGGGATAACCCTGTTCGTAAACTACTTCTTCATCCCCACCTTTGGCTATATGGCATCGGCCTGGGCCACCTGTATTTGCTATGCGAGCATGATGGTCATTTCGTTTGTTTGGGGGCAAAAGGTCTACCCGGTCCCCTATGCCTGGAGGAAGTTGCTGGCCTACATGGTGATCGTCCTGCTGGTGTACCTCGTCTTCCTGGCGCTGGGCAGTTTCTCGCATAACCTGGTCTACCGGCTGACCGTCGGCACGATCCTCCTTGGCGGATATGTCATTTTCATCCTGCGCGTGGAACGGCGCGAATTCCGCAAATTGCCCGTGATCGGAAAATACCTCGGCGGGACCGCAACCGTGTAATCCGCCGGCTCCTCGTGCCTCCTCCTCGTGCCGCTGCCCCTATGCCAAGAACGGATTGTGCTGTTTTTCCCATCCGATCGTCGTCGGTTCGCCATGTCCGGCATAGACGACGGTCTCGTCCGGCAGGGGCCAAATCTGGTCCCGGATGCTTTTCAGCAGGGTCGCGTGATCGCCCCCCGGCAGATCCGTCCGGCCGATGCTGCCGCGGAACAGCACGTCCCCGCCAATGAGGAAACCGCCGGGCGCATAATAGAAGCCCACGCTGCCCGGGGAATGCCCCGGCAAGAACAGCACGTCGATGCTTTCATCGCCCAACCGGACCGGCTGTCCGGGCACCAGGAAATGCAAGGGGCCCCGGTAGTTCTCGAACGGCATTCCCCATTGTAAACCCATCGCAGGCGCCACCGACAGGACCGGTTGTTCCTTTTCGTGGAGATAAAGGGGTAAGTCCCACGTCGAGGACACGAACTGGTTTCCGAACACATGGTCCAGGTGGCAATGCGTGTTGAGCAGCAATTTCGGGCTTAATCCTTGCTGCTCAATATGTTCCTGTAAAGCGGTCCGTTCGTTGCCAAAATAACACCCCGGATCGATGATCACACAAGCATCCTTTTGATCGGATAGCACGTATGTGTTCTCTTGTACAGGATTGAATTCAAAAGATTTAACGGTGAGCATGGCGCAAGATTTTTAGTGCGATTCCCGTCGTTTTCTATAACTTTAAAATTCTTAAAGAATAGCAGGTATGCAAGTTCCTCAGTTTAGGTCGAAGTCACACTATTTTTTTTTGATCTTATCGGGACTTTTCTTCTTCTCCAGCCGTACACTTGCTCAGGTCAACACCGTGGAATTTGGAAAAAACCGCCTGCAATTCAAGAATTTCAAATGGCAATACTACCAGACCGCCAATTTCAATACTTACTTCAGCCAGGGCGGCCAGCCGCTTGCAAAATATATCGCCCAGCTGGCGGAAAAGGAGCTGCCGGGGTTGGAAAAATTTGTAGAGTACGGACTGCAGCGCCGCGCTAACCTGGTCATTTACAATTCGTATAACGATATGGAGCAATCCAATATCGGCCTGAACCTGGACTGGCAGACCACGGGTGGCATTACGAAGCTGGTCAACAACAAGATGGTGCTGTATTACAACGGCGACCACAACAACCTCCGCATCCAGATCCGCGAGGGGATCACCCGCATCCTCGTGGAGAATATACTATTTGGCGACGACCTCGGCGAATTTGCCGCCAACCAGGCCCTGCTGGACCTTCCGCAATGGCTCACGGACGGTTATATCGAATATGTGGCGGAGAACTGGAACACCGTCCTGGATGACAAATTGCGGGACGCCATGCTGTCCGGCCGGTACAACAACTTTTACCAGTTTGCGTACGAACAGCCCAACCTCGCGGGGCATGCCTTCTGGGAATACCTGGCCGAGAAATACAAAAAGGAGAACGTTACCTATTTCCTTTACCTGGCCCGGGTGTACCGCAACCTCAACAACGCGTCCATGCGGATCTGCAAAAAGAAGTTCAAGGAAGTGCTCAAGGATTTCATGCAGCAGGAAGGAGAAAAGTATGAGGGCGAGCTTCGCGGCCGGCGCAATTTTCCGAAGGGGATCGTACAGGTTACCGAAGAGGTCAACGATCACAAAGACTTTTTCCATTTTTCGCCGGACCCCGCTCCCAGGAGCCAGACCTACGCCGATGTCGAATGGAACCGGGGCAAATATACCGTCGCCCTGTACGAAAATTTCGTCACCAAACGCATCCTGCTGAAGGTGGGTGAGCGGTCGCTGGAAGACCAGATGGGTCCCCACTATCCGCTGCTCGCCTGGGATCCCAAGGGCGAGCGGCTTGCTTGCATGTACTGGAGCCGGGGATCCGTGAGGTTATTCGTCTATGACCTCGCGAGGCGCTATAAGACCACCGTCGTCAGCCTTTCCGACTTTCAGCAGGTGCAGAGCATGAAATACATGCTTAACGAGAACACGTTATTGCTGAGCGCCGTACGCGACGGGCAGTCGGATATCTATACCTACGACATCCAGGACAACAGCTACAAGCAGATCACCAACGACGTATACGACGACCTGGACCCGTCCTTTGTCGCTTTTCCCGGCAAGACGGGGATCATCTTTTCCTCTGACAGGCCGGCGGGCATGGCTCCTACCAACGACACGGTCCTGCCGAATTATCATTACAATATTTTCCTGGTGGGCAATTCAGGGGATGATGCGGGTAAGCAGATCACCCAGCTGACGCATATGCGCTACGGCGACGCGCGGTACCCGACCCAGTACAATGGGCGCCATTTCACCTTTGTCAGCGATGAGAACGGCATCGCCAACAGGTATGCCGGGTATTTTACCACGCGGAATGCCGGTATCGACACCGTGTATAAAGTCGGCGACGAACTCCTTCACAACCCCGATCCCGCCGAGCTGGATTCCGTGCTGAAGGCCGCAGGGAAGCAAGCGCCCGATACCTCCTATATGTTCGCCATCACCAACGACTCCACCTATGTATTTCCGATCACCAACTACCAGAGCGGCCTGACCGAAACGGTCAGCGCGGGCGAAAACGGCCAGGTGAGCGAAGTACGGCGGGAAGGGAACCTCAAATTCCTGTACAAACTCAAGGTGGATGAGAACGCCCTGAAGAAAAGGAATCTCAACGACAAGATGACGGACTACCGGAGAAAGACCGTGGCCGAGTCGACGATCCAGAATGCGGGGGTGCTGCAGCGCGCGCCGCAACGCAGACCGGACACAGCCCGGCGGCAGCCCAGCTCCGATTTCTTTGACAGCGAATTCGGAAAGGATACCACCAAGGCCAACGTCCGGCGCCAGGTAAACAATCCGTTCGCGACGGTCAGGCCGCTCGGCGAGACCGCCGCCATCGGGCAGGAGCCCTTGCTGCGTACGGCCAAGCTTTTCAAATACAAGCTCAAATTCTCGGTCGACAATTTCACGGCCGGGTTCAATAACGACGTCCTGGTCACGAAATTCCAGCCCTATACCGGTTCCCTGCCGATCAATCTGGCCGGTCAGGATGCCTTCAGTGGTATGCTCAAAGCGTCGATCTTCGACCTTTTCGAGGATATCCGGTTTACCGGCGCGGTGCGGTTGCCATTTTTCGGGAGCAGCTCCGCGAACGGGCTGGCGACAAGCAACGAGGCCACGTTCCAGCCTGGCAGTGGTTCCTTTTTCGACGGGAGCGGCGAGTACTACCTGCGGTTCGACTACCTGAAAAAGCTGCTCGATTTCTCACTGATCTACTACCGCGAGACCCAGGTCGGCATCTACCAGGACCCCATCGTGCTCCAGAACATGTACCAATATGACGCCAAGGCCTACACTAACCTTTGGGAAGGCGTGATAAAATATCCGTTCAATAAGGTCGCAAGCCTCCGGTTGTCCTTCGGCGTCCGGCGCGATCTCGTCCAGGTTCGCCCCGACATTACCGGCTTCCCGCCGCTGAACCAGACCGATTCGGCCGGCCTGAAGGCGGGACCGCTGGATAAGCAGACCTATGGCTTGTTCCACGCGGAGTATGTGTACGACAACACCATCATGAAAGCGACCGATATCTGGAACGGATTGCGGTATAAGTTCTATGTCGACTGGATGAGCCAGCTCAACACGACGCAAGGGACGGCTGAGGGGAAATATACCTACAATTTTGGGTTCGACGTACGGAACTACGTGCCGATCTACCGCAATTTCATCTGGGCGCTGCGCGCGGCGGGCGATTTTTCCTGGGGCAACCGCAAGATCGTTTACTACCTCGGCGGTACCGATGGCTGGCTTTTCCCCAAAGCGAACCAGAGCCCGCAGCCGCAGGATCCGAATTATGCATTCCAATCGCTGGCGGTGAACCTGCGGGGATTCAACCAGAACATCACCAACGGAAACAACGCCGTCGTGATCAACAGCGAATTGAGGTTGCCGGTCTTCACGACGCTGTTCAATAAGCCGATCAACAACGCCTTCCTCCGCAACTTCGCACTGGTCCAATTTTTCGATCTCGGAACAGCCTGGAATGGCAAATACAATGCGCTCAAACGTCCCGAACTGGTCGTTACCTCGCCGAATTATAACTATCTGAACGTGCTCCTGAAGGCCGGCGGCATTGGGCCTTTCGCCGGGGGATATGGTTTTGGCGTCCGCAGCACCTTGCTGGGTTACTATCTCCGCTTCGATGCGGGTTGGCAGATGAACAACTTTTTCCAGGACAAGCCGGTGCTCAACGTATCGATGGGCGTAGACTTCTGAGTGCCGGCGCAATGGTGGACCCCGTTACTTCCGTCGCGGCAGACATCCCGACCGGCCAAAAAAAAGCCGGGAGGACAATCGTCATCCCGGCTATCCACTGATCATTCACCGACAGTCTTCGCTCACTTCCTCGCTGGCGTGGACATTCAATCTCTGTTCACTTCCTCCCTGGCGTGGACATTCAATCTTCGTTCACTTCCTCGCTGGCGTGGACATTGATCCCATCCGCCGCGATACGGGTCAGCAGGTTGTCCGCCTTCTTTTCTTCTGCCAGCGTAACCCCCATGATCTCCGCCGCATCCGAATACCCCAGGGTTCGGGCCAGTTGCACCAGGCCGCCATACGTGGCGATCTCGTAATGCTCGGCTTTCTGTCCGGCAAAAATGAGGCCTACATCCCGCTGCGCCGTACCTTCCTCCGTTTCATCGATGATCTCCTCCGCCTCGTCCGTGATGCCGGCTATCGCCTGGCACTTTTTCGCCGTCGCCGACTCTCCTACCAATTGGAAGACTTTTTCCAGTCGCGACACGTGGTTCTTTGTTTCCTGCAGGTGGCTGTTGAAAGCCTGTTTCAATTCGGGGGCGTGGGCGGCATCTTCCAGTTTTGCAATCGATGTCACCAGTTTCTGCTCCGCCCAATATATATCCTGCAGCTGACCAACAAAAAATTGTCGAAGTTTCGAATTTTTTTGCGGCTCCCGGACGGGCGCCGTTTGTGTGGTTGGCATAGTGGGTGGTTTTATTAGCGTTGCCCACAGAAATTCCCGTGCCAGGGCCCGGGCCTGCCGGTGTGCAATCGCACCCATGCCGTTTGGGTATTTTGTGGCAAAATCGCCATAAAGAAGACCCGGTTATTCCGGGCGGCTCAGGCAAGGCACAAGCACGCCTGCTAAAGTTTCCCGTGGGCGGTTATTCCGGGCCCGGGGATGCCGCATCCGGCATGCCCGCTAAAGTCGCCCGTGATCCCCCGATTTACCGTTTGCAATCCTGATCCGACCCTCCCGCCGGAGGTACTGTTGTGCGATCCTGTTTTCCGGGTTACGGTCGCAGCGGCCGACCTTGTTGTACAGCCGCCGGATCACCCGGTGCGTGCGCGGCGCACGCTGCTCCAGGATTTCCTCGAAAGCGTTGGACACCGCCCGCACACCACGAGATGGGATCGTTCAACTGGACACCGACAAGGATGTCCAATACGATCCCGTAAAGAAGTCCGCAGTTGACGCCGATCCCGACAAGCGGCGGCGCCAGCTTTCCGCGAAGGGTCGGGTAGCCGTAGGCGGCGATGGAGGCCAGGATCAACACCATCGCCGTCAGCCGGTGATGCGGTGAAAAGAGCGCCGAGTCCCCGCAGCAGTCGTTGGCCTGTCCGAAATCGTTCCACAATACGATCAGTACTGTCAGCATCACCAGCTTGTCGGCCACTCGCGACAAAACGGGCAGCGGCTTGTCCCGGCTGCCCAACCAGAAAAGAAAGTTGACGTACAGCCCCAGGTACAGGATAGCCACGACGGCCAGGAAGAAGGCGAGAAATAAAGGCAGGAATTGCATGGGCGGGCCATTTACCTGGCTTGCAGCGATTGCGCGCCCGCAAGTTCCTGCTGCCATTTGATCTTCCGTGAAAAATACATCACGATCGCCAGCGTGACGAAAAGCCCGACGGTGCCCATCAGCAGCGCATAGTCCTGCAACTGGATCAGCGTAAAGATAAAACCATACTGCACCGTGAGGAAAAAGCAGATAAAAGCCGACATTTTCGCCGAACGCAACATCGACCCGACATACCACGTGACCAGCCCGATCGTCGCCGCCGCCGCCACCCCATACCCCGCGTTGAAACCGATATACTCCGATAACGACAGCAGCAAGCTATAAAACAAACATAACGCAAAACCCACCAGCAAATACTGCAACGAATGTATCGGCCGCTGGTAGACCCACTCGATCAGCAGGAACGCGGTGAAGGTCATGAGGATGACCAGGATGGAGTATTTCACGCAACGCGTCGTCTGCTGATAGGTATCGACCGGGACGATCAGGCTGACACCAAACGAGGACTGGTCGAGGCTATAGACGCTCTCTTTCCATTGTTGGGGGAAATTGCGGTTCAGGGCCAGTACACGCCAGTTCGCGACAAAGCCGCTGTCTTTGACAGACCGAAGGTCCGGCAGTACACTCCCCGTGAAACTCGGGTCCGGCCAGGGCGAAGTAGCCTCCACGCGCGTCTCGCGGCCGGAAGGAATAAAAGACAGGTTTCCCGTCCCCTTGAGCTTGACCGTGGTGAAAAAATCGAGCGCGCCCGTCGCAGCCGGTTCGATGGATGCCGGCAATGCGGCCGCCAGAGAGCTTTTGAATTGATCGGTCACGAATTTTCCCGGCACAAGGTCGAGATCCGACTCCCCAGCGGCAGACTTCAGGTGCAGGGACGCATCGTCGGCCAATCCCTGCAGGTCGGAAAGCCCGAAGAAAACGGCCGATTCCCGCCAAAGCATCTGGTCCGGTCTGAGGCCCAGCTCCTGCAAACGGAGGCTGTCGAAATGACACCGTACCTGCAGTTCGGTGGTATAGACGATCACGCGGAAGATGCCGCGGTACCGGGTTTCGGGCAGGATGCGCGAACTGATGTCCAACTTCCCGGGAAGGAAATAGGCCCATTTTTTCTCCGCGCCGGGGGTTTCGAGATAGGGGACGCCGATAACAGGACCGTCGACGGTCTGGCGACCGGCCCACCTTGAGCTGATCTCGTTCACCGCTTCCTGCTGACGTTGCTGCCGCTCGTTGATCAGACTGAACACCAGCCCGGCAGGGATGAGCAGGAGAAGGCCGATGAGGCCGATCCAGAGGCTTTTTAAAATGATCCGGTTACGGTTCCAGATTTGCGCGATCATATTTTCCATGGTCAGTGATTTTTGTGAGGAGGTTATAAATAAGGGACAGCAGGATCGAGTAACAACCGATCATCCCCCAGGCATTGGGATGATGCAGCGGGTGCAGGATCATGCCGCAAATATCGGCTGCAAGGTCTACCGGGTTCGTGAAGATGTCCCAGCTGTTATAGCGCAGGTAACGCCCCAGGTAGACGCCGAGCGCATTGAGGAACATCAGCGGGAACAGGAAGGCCCAGCGGCCGCGAAAGCCGGCGCGCGGCAGGATCAGGCCCTCTATCTGCCGGGTCGACATGACCGCGATCAGCGTTCCGCTCAGGGCAAAAGAGAGGATCAGCACGAGGTCGTACCATTCCGGCACGCGGGCGTCCCGGTGGCCGTCCGCCAGGTGGTAGAGGTCGGTCAGGATGTAGAAGGAGTTGGGAATGAAGAGAAGCCAGCCCGCGAGGCCGATGGCTTTAACGACCGGGCGCAACCGCCGTCCCGGCCTGGTCAGCCAGCTGGACACAAAATACGGCACATAGGCCAGGAAGAGGTTCCAGGGCATGAATATAAAGGTCGGCCGGCCGGTATGCATCACGCGCAATGCCACCAGCAGGCAACTGAAGACCGCAGAGGCGGTCAGCGTTTCGTCGACCGGCGTTTTAAAAAGGAACCATCGCCGCCGGAGCGGCGATGGCACGGGCAGGCTACTCATTTCATCTTAGGTATAAAGACTAACAAACCAACAACAACCGCCGTGAGGCTTGCCGCCAGGACTGCGCCGGCAGCGAGGTCTTTGATGAACTTTATTTTCGGATGTTCTTCGGGGTGTACGAAGTCCATGACCCTTTCCACGCAGGTGTTCAGCATTTCCGTTATCCAGACGATACCGATCACGATGGCCAGGGCGGCTGCTTCCGTGTAGCTGACCCGGACGACATAGGCCAGGATCGCGACGGCGATGGTCGCGACGAGGTGAATGCGGGCGTTGTGCTCCTCCCGGATGAATTCCAGGATACCGGTCATTGCGTAGAAGAGGCTGCGGATGCGGCTGCGGAAAGAAAAAGGCTGTGAAGTAGTTTGCATATTGCGCGTATTTGTTTTTTTCAGGCGATGGCCGGGAACGGATGCAGGGCTGTCGAACTGTCCCGTCTTCCGCCAACTTTTGCTAATATCGCTTCCAGCAGGGGCAGCATTTTGTTCAGGCCATGCGTTTTGATGAGGAAGTTCCACATGGGTTCCAACTTTTTCCAGCCACCCGCGTAGGCGAAGTGTTTGATGACATGTTTCCAGCGGTCGTGCCCAAGACTTGCAATCCCGATGTTCAGCCAGGAATAGAAATTCCGGTAGGCCCAGTCATATCCGCTTTTCAATTGTTCGGCGGAAAGGCCCACGGTGCGGTAGACGACCTGCCGGGTATCGTATTGGTCCCAGTTGCGGTGGAGGATTCGGCCCTGCGCCTCCATACTGTGGAACAATCTCGTACCCGGATACGGGGTCAGGATATGAAAGGTACACGTGGTCAGCGAATTTTTCACCGCCCAGTCCACCGTCCGCCGAAATACGTCCGGTTCGTCGGCGTCGAGCCCGAAGACAAAACTGCCGTTGATCATGATGCCGAGAGAATGAAGCCGTTGGATGGCCTGTTCGTAGTCCTTACCGATGTTCTGGCGCTTATTGCTTTGGACAAGACCCGCCCCGCTGAGCGTTTCGAAGCCCACGAAGACGCTTCGGAGACCGGCTTCCGCGGCTTTTTCAATCAGGTCGCCTTTCAGGATCGCGTCGATGGTGGAAGCGCCCTGGAAGACCCTGTTCATGCCCTTCATTCCCTCGAAGAGGCCCGTGGCAAACCGCTGATGCCCGAGCAAATGATCGTCCAGGAAATAGAGATGTCTTCCCGGAAGCCGGTCGATCTCCGCCAGCGCCGCATCCACCTGTTGGGTATAGAAGATTCTGCCGCCTTCGAAAAACGCATCCTTATAGCAAAAGTCGCAATGATGCGGACAGCCGCGCGACACGACGATCGAGTTGGGAACCAGGTACCGGGTCCTTTTGATGAGGTCCCGCCGGATGGGCGGTATGGCCGAGATATCGCGCTCGCCATTGCGGTAGACCTTCTTCGCATTCCCCAGCCGGTGGTCCCTGAGGAATGCGGGGAACGTATCTTCCCCCGGTCCGATAAAGATGCTGTCCGCATGCGCCATGGCCTCTTCCGGCAGCGAGCTGACATGCAGGCCGCCGAGACAGACATGAGCGCCTCCTTTACGATAGTGGTCCGCCAGCGCATAGGCCCGGAAGGCGTTCGTGATATACACCTGGATGACGACGAGGTCCGGACTGTCATTGAGGCGAAGCTCCTCCACGTGCTCGTCCTGCAAGTCGATCTGGTCGTCTGGCGAGCAGTAAGCGGCCAGCGTGGCCAGGCCCAGCGGCGGGAACAAGGAGTATTTGATCGGCCGCCAGAAGGGGCTTTTCGCTTCGGTGAGGGCCGGGAGGATCATCTTTATTTTCATGATGGCATTTTAGCAGGTTAATACCGCAAATGCTGAATGAGGGTATAGCCCAGCAGCAGGAGCAGCAGGATGGTGCTCTGGAAAGCAACAGCCGCATTCAGCCAGTGCCGGCGATATCTCAGGTTGACGAGAATGGCCAGCACCAGGCTGACCAGGATGATCTGTGCCTTGTGGAAGGCGAAGAGGTGAAAGGGCGACTGCAAAAAAGAGGGCGCGATAAAATAGTAGGGGCTTTTCGCGCCAAAGATCCTTGCGGTCATGGTCAGCATAAAATAGCTCGCTGGCAGCAGCAGCGTTATCCCGAGCAAGCCTGGCCCCAGCGGGCGGAATGAATTTGTATTTGTTGTCATATTCATTATTTTAAAAGCGCTTTGTGTTTCAAAGTTTCTGGCCCGAAAAAATGCGGTTTTCACCGCTTTGCCCAGGGCTCTCTGCCCGGGCGATCCCATGCCCGCCGCCTCGCTCACCACCTCTCTCACCCCATGCCCGCCGCCTCGCTCACCACCTCTCATCCACCCTGCCGCCGCCACACTCGACACCTCTCTCATCCCATCCCCGCCGCCTCGCTCACCCCCTCTCTCACCCCATCCCCGCCGCCTCATTCGAACGCCCCTTCTCCCAACCTGCTTCCCCTCAAACCCCGCTCACGCCCCGGATCATGTTTTCGAGCGCCTGCAGATGATCCTTGAAAGCCTTTTCCCCTGCTTTCGTAATCGAATAGGTCGTGTTCGTTTTCCGCCCGATAAATCCCTTGTGCACTTTTACAAACCCATTTTCTTCCAGGTTGATGAGGTGCGAGGCCAGATTTCCATCGGTCAGCTCCAGGAGCTGTTTTAACTCGTTAAAGCTGACTTCCGCATTCACCAGGAGGATGCTCATGACGCCCATCCGGATTCGGCTGTCAAACACTTTATTCAGGTTACCAATGGGATTCTTCATGTTCGCTCATATTTCCACCACATGATCAACCCATAGACAATATGCAGGACGCCGAACCCGGCGGCCCAGAAATACAGCCCCTCGTGCGGATAGTACATACAAACGCAACCGAGCACGATCTCCAGCAACCCGAGATAACGGATATCCGTCAGCGTGTATTTGCTGGCATTCACCAACGCAAGGCCGTAGAATACCAGGCAGCTCGGCGCAACGTACTCCCAGTCCGTCCGGTACAGCAACCCGATCACGTACAATCCGCCGGCGACGAGCGGGATCAGCATATTGACGGCCAGTCGCCTGGACGTGTGGTCCCAGATCGGCAACCCGCTTTTCCTCGCCTTTCGCCAGGTCATCAGCGTGGAGGTGGCCAGCGCCGCTACCAGCACGAAGAAGGCCAGGTCGATCAGTCTCCATTTCAATTCGTTCGCCGATTCGCGGTTATAAAGAAAGCGGGACAAGAAGTTATTCGATCCGTAGTACTCTTTTATCCACGTGTGCGCGATCCAGGCGCCCACCAGGGCGCAGACGCCCGCGCAAACCCCGCTCAAGCCGCTCAGCGAAATGAAGCGAGAGCTGCGTTCCATCATGCGCCGGATATCCTGCAAGGTTTCCAGGGACTCGTCCGCCGGGGTCTGCTGACTCATATAAAAGTACTTTGAATTACAAAGTAAATGGAAAGGATCGGATTTTCCAAGAGGCGGGAAAAGTTTTTTTATTCGCGCGGACCGCCTGTCAGAAGGTGAGTTCCATCTGGATATTGCTTCGCTCGTACGGAGACGGCGGTCCGGCCGTCTTCCTGAAGCCCAGCTTGTAATAGAGGTTGATGGCGGGTTTCAGCATGGTATTGCTTTCCAGGTAAACCCGCGGCGCGCCCGCGGCGCGTGCCTGGTCGATACAGGCCTTACCAAGCAAAAATCCGATCCCCAGGCCCTGCGCCTTCGGGGACACCGCCATTTTGGCAAGTTCGAAACCTCCGTCTTCCATGCGGATCAGGGCGCAGGTGCCGACCGTTTCGCCGTGGTATTCGGCCATAAAGATATATCCGCCGGGATCGAGGATGTATTCACGGGGATGATCAAGCGCCTTATGGTCGCTCTCTTCCATCCGGAAATATCGCCTGATCCATTCTTCGTTGAGGTGCCGGAACGACTCGCCGTGCCGCGTGTCAAACGGTATGATGGCTACCTTCCTCGCTTCGCGAAGCTTCTTCTCCTCCCGAACGCGGTTCAGCAGACTCTTCTGTTCCAGCAACAGTTCCCATTCGCCAATCGCCTTCCAAAGGTCCTGGTGGGTTTCCTTCATAGCTTTCCCGATGGCCGTTGTCACGTCATCGATCTGCGGCTGCATCTTTTCCCGCAGCCGTTTTCCCGCAGGCGAAAGGACGACGAAATTCTTTCGGCCGTCGGCCTCGCCCTTTTTCTCGGTTACGTATCCACGTTTGGCCATTTCGCGTACGATCTGGCTGACCGACGGGTGGGTGTGCCCTATCTCCCTGGCAAGATCGGTGATCGTCCTTTCCCCGCCCGCCGCAAGGCAATAGAAAACAGGAAACCAGCGGGGCTGGAGGTCGACCTCGTACAAATTGTAAAGGGCCGCCGCTTCTTCGGTCATTTGCTCACTAAGCCGCCGGAGCCGGCTGCCAATCGCCATCTTCCCGGTGAGGGTGTAGAAATCCATATAAATGCAAGTAGTTACGTAAGTACTTACCTAAATGTAGGGGATATTTTCCCGGCCGGCAAATTTTTATTTCCCCTACATTAGAGAATGTCTTCCTTCATTTTAGCGCTCGATCAGGGCACCACGAGCTCGAGGGCCATCCTGTTCGACAGGGCCGGCGGGATTCGCCAGATCGCCCAAAAGGAGTTCCGTCAATATTATCCGCAACCTGGTTGGGTAGAGCACGATCCCGAAGAGATCTGGTCCTCACAGTACGGGGTCGTCGCCGAGGTGCTGGCAAAGGCAGGTTGTACGGCACGGGACGTCGCCGCAATCGGCATCACCAACCAGCGCGAAACGGTGATCGTCTGGGACAGGTCGACGGGACGGGCTATCCATCCGGCGATCGTCTGGCAGGACAGAAGGACTGCCGGATATTGCGACGACCTGAAGGCCAGGGGACTCTCCGGCATGATCGGAGAGAAGACCGGGCTGGTGATCGATGCCTATTTCTCCGCCACCAAACTAAAGTGGATCCTCGATAACGTCCCCGGCGCGCGGGCCAGGGCAGAAAAGGGAGAGCTGGCCGCCGGGACCGTGGACAGCTGGCTGGTCTGGAAACTCACCGGCGGGAAGCTGCACATCACCGACAGCACCAACGCGTCGCGGACCTTGCTGCTGGATATCCACCGAGGGCAGTGGGATGATGAGCTATTGCGGTTGTTTGACATCCCGGCCCCGATCCTGCCCCAGGTCAGGTCGTCCAGCGAAATTTACGGGCATACGGCGAGCATCATGGCCCCCGGCTCTCCCGGTGTCCCGATCGCGGGCATCGCGGGTGACCAGCAGGCGGCGCTCTTCGGTCAGCTTTGCACGCAGCCCGGCATGGTCAAGAATACGTACGGGACCGGGTGTTTCCTTCTCATGCACACAGGGAGCCAGGCGGTACGCTCTAACAACAACCTGCTCACCACGATCGCCTGGACAAGACAGGGCAGAACGGAATATGCGCTGGAAGGGAGCATCTTCATCGCCGGTGCGGTCGTGCAGTGGCTACGCGACGGTTTGCAACTGATCCGGTCGTCTTCGGAAGTGGAAGCGCTGGCTGCAAGCGTAGCCGATACGGAAGGCGTCTATTTTGTGCCCGCCTTTGCCGGGCTCGGCGCACCTCACTGGAACCAGTATGCGCGCGGCACCCTCCTTGGGATGACCCGCGGCACCGGTCAGGCGCATATCGCGCGGGCCGCCCTGGAAAGCATCGCGTACCAGACCCGCGACGTGCTCCGGGCCATGGAAGCGGACAGCGGAATAAGCCTGAAGGAGCTCCGCGTCGACGGCGGCGCGACGGCCAACAATCTGTTGATGCAATTTCAGTCGGATGTCCTGGGTGTACCGGTGATCCGGCCCACGGTAACAGAGACGACCGCCCTTGGCGCCGCCTATCTTGCAGGGTTGGGGACCGGCTACTGGAGTTCGGCGGAAGACCTGGGCAAACAATGGGCCGTTGACCGCCGGTTCACACCGGCAATGGAAGGCGGGCGAGTGGCAGCGCTGCTCAAAGGGTGGCAGCGCGCGGTAAGGACGGCCATCGCCTGGACGGAGGAATAACCTGGCAGGACAGACAGATAAGAACATGAACCGAAACGATATGCTTCGTGCCCTTGCGGCGAGAGGCGATGAGGACTGGGATTTCTGCATCATCGGCGGCGGGGCCACCGGCCTTGGCGTCGCGGTCGATTCCGCATCGCGCGGATACAAGACGATCCTCCTCGAGCAATACGACTTTGCGAAGGGGACGTCCTCCCGCGCGACCAAGTTGATCCATGGCGGGGTTCGTTATCTCCAGCAGGGAAATATCAGGCTGGTGACCGAGGCGCTTCACGAACGCGGCATTCTTCGTCGCAACGCGCCGCACCTGGTCAGTAACCAGTCCTTCATCGTTCCGAATTACAAATGGTGGGAAGGCCCGTATTACGGGCTCGGCCTGAAAGTATATGACTGGATGGCCGGCGAACTGGGGATGGGCAAATCGCGGAGGCTTTCGCGGGAAGAAGTGCTTGCCGAGGCCCCCACGCTCGACGCGGAAGGGCTGCGCGGCGGCGTACGCTATCACGACGGCCAGTTCGACGATGCCCGCCTGGCCATCAGTCTCGCACAGACGGCGGCAAGCCACGGCGCGGTGCTGCTCAACTATTGCGGCGTGCAGGAACTATTGAAAGAAGAAGGCCGGGTCGCCGGAGTGCGCGCGACCGATAGGATTGACAACCGGCCATACAGCATCCGCGCCAGGGTTGTCGTCAATGCAACCGGTGTATTTACGGACAGCATCCTCCGCCTGGACGACCCCGCCGCCGAAGCCGTCATCGCTCCCAGCCAGGGCGTGCATCTGATCCTCGACAAATCCTTCCTGCCGGGGAAGGCAGCCATCCTCGTTCCCCACACGGACGACGGTCGCGTTCTGTTCGCGGTACCCTGGCACGACAGGATCATCATCGGGACGACGGACACTCCGGTTAGCCAGCCGGTTATCGAGCCGCGGGCGCTGCAGGAAGAGATCGATTTTATTTTGGCACAGATCGGTCGGTACCTGCAAAAGGAGCCCGCCCGGCAGGATATCCTCAGCATCTTTGCCGGGTTGCGGCCCCTCGTGAGAAGCAGCAGCAAACGGACCGCGGAACTTGCCCGCGATCATCTCATCCTCCTGAGCGGCTCGGGGCTCCTCACCATTACGGGGGGAAAATGGACGACCTATCGCCGGATGGCCGAGGACACGGTCAACAAGGCGATCCAACGGGCAGGCCTGCCCGAACGGCCGTGCATGACGAAAAAGTTGCCGATCCACGGCGCCGCCACCGGCGGAAGTAGCGGCCTCAACATCGCAGCAGCAGGAGTCAGCGGACGCGAAGACGTCAACATCGCAGCAGCAGGAGTCAGCGGAGGCATCGACCTCGACATCGCCGCCGCCCGCGACAGGCCCCGACAACCCGATCCGGGTGTCCCGCCCTTTGCAAGCGACATCCTGGCTGCCCTGGGATATTACGGCACGGACGCCGCCGCCGTCGCTTCACTTGCGGCCGCCAACCCGGCATGGGCCGGACGCATTCATCCCAGGCTGCCCTATATCGGGGCGGAGATCGTGTGGGCCGCCAGGGCGGAATGCTGTATGACGGTGGAAGACGCCTTGAGCAGACGAACCCGATCGTTGCTGCTCGACGCCCGTGCCGCGATCGAGTGCGCTCCGGCCGTGGCCGAACTGCTTGCGAGTGAACTTGGTCGCGACGCCGCCTGGCAAGCGGAGCAAATCAATGCATTCAGGGAATTGGCGGGAAACTATCTTCCCGACCCCCAACCATCTATAAACTCAACGGTATGACCCCATTCTTTGGCGAATTTATCGGAACCGGTCTCGTCATCTTTATCGGCCAGACGGTCGTCAGCAACGTCGTGCTTGCAAAAACCAAGGGGCACAACAGCGGCTGGATCGTCATCAGCTTCGGGTGGGCGATGGCAGTATTCATCGGCGTGTTCTTCTCCGCGGCCGCAAGCAAGGCGCACCTCAACCCGGCCGTGACCATCGCGTTCTGGTTCCTGAAAAAAATCCCCGGCAGCCTCGTGCCCGTCTATCTCGCCGCCCAGTTCCTGGGTGCCATGATGGGTTCGCTGGTCGCCTGGATCTGTTACCGGCCTCACTTCGGTCAAACGGAAGACGTCAATCTCAAGCTCGCGACCTTCTGTACCATACCGGCGATCCGCAGCTACTGGGATAACCTGGTGACGGAGATCATCGCGACATTCGTCCTGATCCTGGGCGTCCTGTATATCGCCAGCCCCACCAGCAGCCTTGGAGCCCTCGACGCTTTACCCGTCGGTCTGCTCGTGTTGGGCATCGGGCTCGGACCCGGCGGCCCTACGGGATACGCGATCAACCCCGCGCGGGACCTGGGGCCCCGGATCATGCACGCGATACTACCGGTGCCGGGCAAGCGCGACAGCGACTGGGCCTATTCTTGGGTGCCCGTGCTTGGGCCTATCATCGGGTGTTTGCTGGCCGCACTGGTCTTTAAAGCCATTTGAGCGCTGGTGCGGCGCCCCGCGGGCGCTGCCGCGAAGCCCCCTGCGCATTGGTGCGAAGCCCCGTGGGCGTTGTCGTGGAGCCCCCTGCGAGAAGCCGGACTCCAATCCCCCTTGCTCAAATCACATCCGGGACTAATGCACCGGGGCAGGCTCTGCGGAGCCGCCCGCGCGAGGCAGGTGATAGTCTATCCCGAAGTAGCGGCCATACGACTCCAGCGACTCCAACCCGACCGAAGCCCTTCGCTGATCGACATGGATTTCGTCGGTGATAGGAAAGAAAGCGGCCTTGCCGGTCGAATCGATCCTGACCTGGCTCCCGTAAATCTGTGGCTTGTGCTGCTCCGTGAGCAGCCGGTCTTCCAGCAGCGCCAGGTCTTCCGCGCGCGCCGCACCGCGCTGAACCGCCTCTTGCATCATGGGAAGATAGGTGACGTGGGTCAGCGAATCGCCGTGCTGGATCACGAGGAAGACCGCCATCGAGGCCCGCTCGCCTACCTCGTCCGGGGACGGCCAGCTACGCCGGGAGAGGATCTCCCTGACGCGGACCTGGTCGGCGGAATCGCGCCGGCTCATCGCCCTGTACAGCGAGTCCATCTGGCGCGAAGACCGGCCATATCGGTTTTCGATACTGTCCATCGCCAGCCGCGACGACTGATCCAGGGTAAATATCCGATCCAGGGTGTCCCGGAGCGCCACGTCGAATTTCCTGCTGGCTGCCATCTTGTTCACCCGCATCCGCCCGATGATGTCGGGCCAACGTTTGTCGGCCCTGAGCGCTACAAGATCCGAGTCCTTTTCCGCTTCTTCCGGATGGGCGTATTTTCCCTGGCGAACGGCGCGATATAGGTCGATATAGGCCTGATCCACGACCCCCGCCAGGGCCCACGAACAGCCGGCGTCATAGAAATCACGGGGACGCCCCTGCCAGCCTGCGGATTGAAAACCGCTGTCAAACATTCGTCCGGAACCAATATAGTCCTTCGCCGTCCGCAATTCCCGCCCCCTGCTGATGAAGGAATAATAACGCGGGCTATACGTCGCTCCGGGCTGGCCCGCGGCGAGCCCGGCGGCCAGACAGAACAGAAGGAACAGCGATGCGCCTTTCATGCCGGCAATTTAAAGAAAAATCCCCGCCGGAAAGCGGGGACCGACTAATCAAATTCCTAGCCAAATTATTCTTCACATTCGGACCAACTACGAAAATCAGGCCGGAATGGATTTGCCCGTCACTACTTTTTCGATTAGTCAAGAGCGTGGGGCCGCGGGTCATGTTGCGGGAAAGGCCCCGAAGTGGTTGTCTTTTTCGCCCCCTTCTTCAGCAGGAGCATGCTGGCCTCCAGCAACCGTTCCAGATCGCGGTAGTGATGGAGCAAATTTCCCCGTTCCGCCGGGTCGGTGTAGTTGTCATTCTCCGTCGTGAGGCAGGTTTCCACCATTGTCCAGAGCTGATGCCGGCATTCGTTCAAACGATAATCGCCAAAAAAGCGTTCGACAACAAGCAGCGGGTCCGATTTTTCCTCCTCATTCAGCAGCAGTACCTTGTCAAACAGCTCCCTTTGCTGCAAAAACTTTGACATAATTAATAATTTTAAGGTTACAATTTGCGGCGTCCGTGATCTCGGGTGAGACGGACACTTCACTTATCCGCCGGGGGAGAACCTTGCAGCGGGAAGGAGGATCCGCTGCAGCCACAAGATAGAACAAATTCAGATAGCGGATAGAATAATCCCGCAGGCTGCCCTGATCTCTTCGTCGCCGATCGGAAGCGGCGGAGCGATGCGCATGCATTCGGGCGCGAAGAGGAACCAGTCCGTCAGCAAACCACGCCGGATACAGGTATCGATGATCCGCTTATTCTCCTGTGCACCGGCAAATTCTACCGCCATCAGCAGCCCGCGGCTCCGCACCGCACGGATCGCCGGATGGACCAGGAGTTCGCGGAACAGGCCTTCTTTTTGCGGGACCGCACTTATCCAGTCGCTGGCCAACAAGGTTTCCATCGAGGCAAGACCGGCAGCACAGGAGAGCGGATGGCCGCCGAAAGTCGTGATATGCCCAAGTACCGGCTGGTCCGCAAGTCTTGCCATCAGGGAAGCGTCCGAAATAAAGGCGCCTAACGGCAGTCCGCCGCCCAGAGCTTTTCCGAGGAGCAGGATGTCGGGAACGATGCCGAACTGCTCGAAGCCCCAAAGGCTCCCTGTTCTGCCGAATCCCACCTGGATCTCATCGAGGACGAGAAGGGCGCCGGTATCCCGGCATCTTTGGCGGAGCTGTGCCAGCCATTCCCTGTCCGGCGCGACCACGCCCCTTTCCGCCTGTACGGTTTCAAGGATCACGCAGGCCGTGCGGGAGGTGATTGCCGCCATGGCGCGGGGATCGTTGTAATCTTCATGATAAATGCCCGGGAGCAGGGGCCGGAACGCGTTCCGCCAGTACTCGTCGCCCATGACGCTCAGCGCGCCCTGCGTGGATCCATGATAGGAGTGCCGGAATGCGACGATCTCAGTGCGCCCGGTCACGCGTTTGGCCAGCTTCATCGCGCCCTCGGTCGCCTCGGCGCCGCTGTTGGTGAAATACACCGAATTGAGAGCGGGTGGCAATTTCGAAGCCAGCAACGCGGCGTAGCGGACCTGCGGCGTCTGGATCAACTCGCCGTAGACCATCAGGTGAAGATAGCGGTCCAGCTGTTCGCGGATCGCCGCCAGCACCTTCGGATGTCGATGACCGGTATTACATACGCTGATGCCGCCGATCAGGTCCAGGTATGGCTTTCCCTTTTCATCGAACAGATACAGGCCTTCAGCCCGCTCGATCTGCAATGCCAGCGGGTTGGGAGATGTCTGCGCGAGGTGGCGGAGGAACAAGCCCCGCGCTTCGGATGAATTCAAATTCCTGCTCATGGCCGGTAAAGTTCGTAAATTTGTAAAAAAACCAGCTATGGCCACGATCCTTCCGGTACAAGGCAAGTCTCCGCGTTTCGGCAAAGAATGTTTCCTGGCACCGAACGCGACCGTGGTCGGAGAGGTAACCATCGGCGATCATTGCAGCATCTGGTTCAACGCGGTCGTGAGAGGCGACGTCGGCAGCATCACGATGGGCGACAAGGTCAATATCCAGGATGGCGTCGTCATTCATGCCACCTATCAGAAAAGCCGCGTGCATATCGGCAACGACGTTTCTATCGGTCACAATGCGATCATCCATGGCTGCAGCATCGAAGACCGCGTGCTGGTCGGAATGGGCGCGATCGTCATGGACAATGCGGTGGTAGGCCGGAATTCGATCATTGCTGCGGGAGCTGTCGTGCTGGAGGGTACCCGGATCGAATCCGGGACGATCTATGGCGGCGTACCCGCCAGGAAAATAAAGGACATTCCCCCGGACCTCATCTCCGGCCAGATAGAGCGCATTGCGAATCATTATCTTGTGTATGCGGGTTGGTTCAAGGACGCCAATATGGCACCCCAAAAACAGCAATAATTACCCATTTACCCCGGCCGTTGGGCAAATTTGGCTTTTTTACGAGGGGTTTTTACGGCTAAATCCACCCTTCCCGCTTGCAAATAAGGGATAATATTTGTAGGTTTAAGTACGTTTACCAGTATCAATGAAAACGAGCCTCAGATACAGTCATCATCGCTTCAGCAGCAAATTTCTCCTGATCTTCCTGGTCATTATTTCGACAGGCCTTCCTTCCTGCGGATGGATTCATAATCTGTTCGGACCGAAATACGGATGCCCGAGTGACGGAAAAAATGTCGGTGCAGAACGGATACTCAGCGGTGAAAAAGTGCCCAAGGCGCCAAAGTTCAAGGCATAACAAAGCGATCAATACCCTATTATAAACGATTAAAATCCCCAGCTATGAACCCTCTAACCCTACGCACCGATTTTGGCTGCACAGAGGCTGTTATCGACGATGATTGCGGACTAAAGCGCTTTTATGAAGTCGCTAATATCCTCTCCGATGACCTCGACATTAAATTCACCCAAAAGACCGACGATTTCGACTCGCTGATGTGGGACTTCCTGTACAAAGGTCACATCCTGACCCTGCACTACAATATCTACACCGGCATTTCGATCTATCCCCGGAAATTCCGGGAGGCTCCCCGCAAGGACAACGACGCCGTAGTGGAAGTGGCCAGGTTCCTGGAAGGGAAGCTGCTCATCAACACCGCCAAGCGATTCATGTCCTAGTTTAGCGCCGATTGCTGCCCGAAAATATCGAGGCCGACTTCAAGCGTATTGGAGCGGCCTTTTTCTTTAGAGGCGGGAAACGCATTTCCCGCGAGGATTCGGTATCTTTCCGGCATGAGACAAGCCACGCCTTTTTATACGCGGCTGGCGATGGTGCTGGTCAGCCTCATCGCCCTTATCTACATCGCGGTTTTGGGAAAACCGATCCTGGCCCCGCTGGTCTTCGCCCTTCTCTTCGCGGTGCTGTTGCTTCCGTTGGCTAATTTCCTGGAACACAGACTGCGGTTTCCCCGCAGTATGGCCTCTTTGCTGTCCGTGGTGCTGCTTGTGTTCGCGCTGGCCGGTCTCCTGTACGTAGTTGGCGCTCAGATCAGCAACCTGGCCGACGACTGGCCGCAGTTCAAGCAGCAGGTCACCGGCTCCGTCAATGATCTGCAGGTTTGGATCTCCCACAAATTCCATATCCGGATCAAACAGCAGATGACCTATGTCAACAACGCCACGTCAAAGCTGCTGGAAAGCGGGTCGTCGATGATCGGCGATGTCTTTGTTTCCTTCTCCTCCTTCCTGATCTTCCTGGTCTTTATCATGGTCGATACCTTCTTTCTCCTCTATTACCGGCGGCTGATCGTCCGTTTCCTGGTCTCGGTGTTTCGGGAGGAGAATTCCATTGTCGTGTACGATATCATCGCGCAGATCCAGTCGAGGATCCGGCAATATATCCTGGGCCTTTTGCTCGAGATGCTGATCGTCGCGACCGCCGCCTGTCTGGCCCTCTGGATCGTGGGCGTCAAATATGCGATCCTGCTTGGCCTCATCGTCGGACTCTTCAATGTCGTTCCTTATATCGGGATTTTTACCGCGCTGGTCCTGAGCACGCTCGTGACATTCGCCACGGCGGGAGCGGCAAAGCTGCTTCTGGTCGTCGGCACGATCCTCGGGATACACCTGATCGATTCGAATATCCTCCTGCCCGTGATCGTCGGTTCAAAGGTGCGCATCAACGCGCTGATCACCGTGCTGGGCGTTATCGTGGGAGAAAGCGTATGGGGGATATCCGGAACTTTTCTGGCGATCCCGGTCATTGCCATGTCTAAGATCGTTTTCGATCGGGTGGAACCACTGAAACCCTGGGGGTTGTTGCTGGGTGACGAGCGGGATGAAAAATCGCCGGAGCCATTGAAGCAGGAGATCCGGGAACAGGGACATGATGTGACGAACGCGCCGGAGAAGCCCGGCCCCGATAAGGGAAAGCGTTCGACATAGCCTCCCCGGTCCCATCCGCCACTTGAGCCCGCCCACCGGCGGCACTCTCTCCCCGATAATTAGGTCGATTTCGACCTAATTGATTTCAACACATCCCCCCGCACACCGCGGCGAAACTTTACCCCCCCACCCACCGGCGAAACT
>DATNBP010000042.1:0-15089 GCA_035572015.1 Puia sp.
ACTGTACAGGCAAGGACGGCAAACCCGTCGATTCCCCGTCGCCGGTCGCGGAGGCGACCCTGGAAGCGGACAAGGCAGCATTCACGGCCTTCATGCGCCACCTCAAAGCCGCGGACCGGAACCATACCGTTATTCTCGTGCAGGTAGAGAACGAACCAGGGTCCTGGGGAACGGTTCGGGACTATTCGGCCGCCGCGCAGCGGTTGTTCCAGGGGCCGGTTCCTGTAGCGTTACTGAAACCGGAATTACTGAAAGCCCTTGGCCACCCCGGCGCGACCGGCGGCAACTGGACCGAGGTATTTGGCGCCGATGCCGACGAGTATTTCCATGCCTGGTCGGTCGCGTCTTTTATCGGGCGGGTCGCAGCCGCCGGCAAAAAGGAATATCCGCTCCCGCTGTATTGCAATGCCGCGCTCCGCGACCCAGTCACGCATCCCAGCGCGGCCTATTACGAAAGCGGCGGGCCGACCGACAATGTCATACCGATCTGGAAAGCGGCAGCTCCGGCGATCGATTTAGTCGGTCCGGACATCTACCTGCCGAAAACTGAGAAGGTCCTGAAGGTGATCGATCTGTATACCCGAGCCGACAACCCGCTGTTCGTCCCCGAGTCCGCGCTCTCGCCGGACAATGCAAAATATCTCTTCGCCGTGCTGGCCCATGGCGGGATCGGGTACGCCTGCTTTGGCATCGACGGACATGACGATCCCGGCCGCCTGGCGCCATTTGCTGCGGCGTACCGGCTTTTTGTGCCGGTCTCCATGCACTTGGCCGAATGGGCGTACGAAGGCCGGATCAGCGCCGCCGTCGAGCCGGACGACCATGGCCTACAATCCGTTGAAGTTCCCGGCTGGCTGGCAACCGTTACATTCGGCACGGGCAGGGGAGGCCAGATGCAACCCAATTTGCGCCCTACGGGAGCAGCCCTCATTATTCACCAGAAGAAAAATGTCTTTCTGGCGACCGGCACATTATGCCGCATCAGTTTCCGGCCGGCTGGCGCAGACAGCGGGAAGGCGTGGCAATACCTGAAAGTGGAGGAAGGCGGGATGGTGAACGGCATTTTTGTTCCGCGCCGGATCCTTAACGGCGACGAGACTGACTGGGGCGGACCCGCCTTTGGGCCGGACCCGGTCTGGCTACGAATCAGCCTGATCACGCGTTAACGGCAACGTTTGTTGCCTGCGGGCCGGGACCGGGCGGAGGCACCGTTGAAGCGCGCTATATGGCTTCCCTGCCATGACAATTCTTGTATTTCTTGCCGCTTCCGCAGGGACAGGGATCGTTCCGGCCGATCTTCGGGCCAACCTTCACCGGCTCCTGTTTTACGGGGGCTGCGGACGGATCATGGTATTCTCCGCCCCCTTCCGTGGGCACTCTTCCCGGCGAACCCCCGGAGACGACCCCGGCTTCCGCCAGTTCATCCTTGCGGACCCGCAGTTTGCTCATATCCGTCTTTTGTTCCCTGCCTTCCCGGATCGTCTGTTGGTGATGACCAGTCCCGGCATGGATGCCGGAGTGACAGAGGAAACTGATGATCTCGCGGTTGACGTCGCTGTCCATCCGCCGGAAGAGTTCGAACGCCTCCACCTTATAGATGACCAGGGGATCTTTCTGTTCGAGATACGCCGTCTGGACGCTCTGTTTCAGATCGTCCATGGCGCGCAGGTGCTCTTTCCAGGCTTCGTCGATGATGGCGAGCGTGATCTGCCGCTCCACCGCGTTGCTCAGCTCGCGGCCGTCGGTGTTGAGCGTCTTTTGCAGATTGGCAATGACATTCGTTCTTTTCTTCCCGTCGGTGAAGGGGACCACTACATTCTCGACGTGACTTCCCTGCGTCGCGCGAATGTTGGCAAAAACCGGAACTGCCTGTTTCCGAAGCTCATCCATTTTCCGCTCGTAATTCTGCGTCGCTTCCTGGTACAATTTTTCGGCCAACTCGTTGGCATCGCCTTTCAGGTATTCCTCTTGTCCGATTTGCGTATCGGCGCCGAAATTGACGATCGTCGCCAGCTTGAACCCCTCATAATCGTCCTGTTCGCGGAACGAATTGATCAGGCCTTCGGCGACGATATAGAAAGCATTGTCGAGGTCCAGTGCGAGCCGGTCCCCAAACAAGGCGTGGTTCCTTTTCTTGTAAACGACGTTACGCTGTTTGTTCATCACGTCGTCATACTCCAGCAGCCGCTTGCGGATGCCGAAGTTGTTCTCTTCGACTTTTTTCTGCGCCCGTTCGATACTCTTTGTGACCATGCTGTGCTGGATGACCTCGCCTTCCTTATAACCCATCCGGTCCATCAGCGAAGCGATGCGATCGCTGCCGAACATGCGCATCAGGTCGTCTTCCAGCGAGACATAGAATTGCGAGGTCCCGGGGTCCCCCTGCCGTGCGGACCTACCGCGCAGCTGCCTGTCGACCCGACGGCTTTCGTGGCGTTCCGTACCGATGATCGCAAGTCCGCCGGCCTCCTTTACGCCAGGCCCGAGTTTGATGTCGGTACCGCGGCCGGCCATATTCGTGGCGATCGTCACTGCCCCGGGCAGCCCCGCTTCGGCGACTACCTGGGCCTCCCGGGCGTGCTGTTTGGCGTTGAGCACATTGTGCGGGATCTTTTTGACCTGCAGCATTTTGCTCAACAGCTCACTCACTTCCACGGAGGTGGTGCCGACCAGGGACGGTCTACCTGCCGCCCGAAGCTTCTCTATCTCTTCGATGACGGCCTTGTACTTCTCCCTTTTCGTCTTAAAGACGAGGTCCTGATGGTCAATCCGGATCGCGGGCACATTCGTCGGGATCGTCACCACATCCAGCTTGTAGATGTCCCAGAGCTCCGCGGCCTCGGTCTCGGCGGTACCCGTCATCCCCGCCAGCTTGTGATACATCCGGAAATAGTTCTGCAGCGTGACCGTCGCATAGGTCTGCGTCGCCGCTTCGATCTTCACATTTTCCTTGGCCTCAATCGCCTGGTGGAGGCCGTCGCTGTACCGGCGGCCGTCGAGGATACGGCCGGTTTGCTCGTCGACGATCTTGACCTGGCCGTCCATTACCACGTATTCCACGTCCTTATCGAATAACGTGTAGGCCTTCAGCAATTGCTGGACGGTGTGGATCCGATCCGCCTTTACCGCATATTCGTTGAGCAGGGCTTCCTTTTGCTGGAGTTTCTCTTCATTACCCGAAGCGGACTTTTCGATCTCGGCGAGTTTCACGCCGATGTCGGGGAGGACGAAGAATTCCGGATCTTCTCCTTCCCGGGTGATCATCTGGATGCCCTTATCGGTCAGGTCCACCGAATTATTCTTTTCATCGATCGTGAAGTACAATTCGGCGTCGACCTTCGGCATCTCCTTGGACTGGTCAGCCAGGTAATAATTTTCCGTTTTCTGCAGCTTCACCTTTATGCCCGGTTCGCTGAGGAACTTGATGAGCGGTCCCGACTTCGGCAGTCCCCGGTAGGAACGCATCAGTGCGAGCCCGCCGTCCCTGGGGTCGTCGTTCCCCTCAGAAAATTTCTTCCTGGCCTCGATCAGGCACTGGTTGGTCACCCTGCGCTGGATCTCGAATAGTTTCTCCACCCGGCCTTTCAAGATATGGTATTGCTGATCGTCGCCTTTCGGGACCGGGCCCGAGATGATCAGGGGCGTCCGCGCGTCGTCGATCAGGACGCTGTCGACCTCATCGACCATCGCATAGTGGTGTTTCCGTTGCACCATTTCCTCGGGAGAATGCACCATATTGTCGCGCAGATAGTCGAAGCCGAATTCGTTGTTGGTGCCATAGGTGATATCCGCCGCATAGGCTTTCCGCCTGGCCTCGCTGTTGGGCTCATGCTTGTCGATGCAATCCACAGTCAGCCCCAGCCATTCGAAAACGGGCCCGTTCCACTCGGAGTCCCGGCGAGCCAGGTAGTCGTTCACGGTCACGATATGCACCCCTTCCCCGGCCAACGCGTTCAGGTAGGCGGGTAACGTCGACACCAGGGTCTTACCTTCGCCTGTGGCCATTTCGGAGATTTTCCCCTGGTGAAGCACCGTCCCGCCGATCAATTGGACGTCGTAGTGCACCATGTTCCAGGTAATCGGGCTCCCGGCAGCCATCCAGCTGTTCCTGTAAATGACCTGGTCGCCCTCGATGCGGACATGTTCGCGCCTGATGCTCAGGTCCCGGTCGAGGTCCGTCGCAGTCGCGGCGACCTCCGTATTGTTCGTAAAACGACGAGCGGTCTCCTTGACGACCGCGAACGCCTCGGGCATCAGGTTCTTCAGCACTTCCTCTATCTGATCGTCCCGGTCTTTCTTCAGCTTATCGATCTCCTGGTAAATGACATCCTTTCCGTTGATATCGCCGAAGGGCAGGGCCTCCGCATTGGCGTTCAATTCCGCGATCTGTCCGTCGATCCCCGCCAGGTGTTCCCGGATCCGGGCCCGGAACTCAGTAGTCTTGGCGCGAAGCTGATCGTTTGTCAGGGATTGGAAGGCCGAAAAATGCCCGTTGATCTCCTCCACGATCGGTTGTATATGCCGAATATCCTTTTCAGACTTGTTCCCGCCGAATATTTTGGACAAAATACCTAACATAATTCCTTAAGTATTAATGATTTTATGGTTTTACCGGTCTACGACAGTCAAATATAATGCTACCCTTACCGGGAAGTCAAATTGACAGGAAGACAAATGTACGAATTCTTCCGCTTCGGACGCCCCCGTCCCGCCCATTGCGCCCCGGCCCCGGCCGGGTCATCGTCAATCAAGTTTTTTTTTGAACAGACAAAGAAATTAGTATCTTAGTGCTAAATATGTTAGTTTATGTCGGTAGCCGGACAAAACCTCAAGTATCTCCGCAAGCTGCGGGGCTGGACGCAGGAAGAATTCGCCGCGAAGCTCGGCATTAAGCGCTCTCTTCTCGGCGCGTACGAAGAAGAAAGGGCTGAACCCAGGCTGGAGGTCCTCGAAACGATCGGGGACATGTTCAAGCTAACGCTCGACGAGTTGCTGCGAAAAGAGCTCAGCGATGCGAAGGGCGGAAGCTACCTGACTAAAAGGCGCGCCCAAAAACTGGCTGCGGCCTCCAACGAGATCCAACTGGTCCCCGTCAAGGCGGCGGCGGGCTACCTTGCCGGTTATGCAGATCCGGAATTTCTGGATGAACTCAACACGTTCACCCTTCCCATGCTTGCGCCGGGCAACTATCGCGCCTTCGAGATCGTGGGCGATTCCATGTTGCCTACTCCAAGCGGCTCGGTCATCGTGGGCGAAAAAATAGACGATATAGAGGAAGTGCGCAGCAACCAAACATATATCGTCGTTTCGCGGAACGAGGGGATCGTCTATAAGCGCGTGATGAAAAATAACAAGTCGAAGTCCAAATTCACCCTGGTGAGTGACAATACGGCATATCAGCCGTATAATGTCAACACCGAAGACGTGCTGGAAGTCTGGAAAGCGCAGATGATCATCAGCAAAGCCAACACCCAGCACCGATGGGACGTCAACCAGCTCGCCAATCTCGTCAGCAACCTGCAGGAGCAGGTTACGACGCTCAAGAAGAAAATGAATTGACGGGAAGCGATAAGTAGGTTCAATGTGCGATATACTGGGTACTTTTCAGGCTCTCGGCCACCTGTCGCACCAATTTTCCGGCAAGCCCGGCCCTTGTGCTGTGCCCGTTTCCCTTTTCGCCGATCTCGGCCCGCCACACGGGTCTGACAAGCGATCGGGTATCAAACAAATCACACAGATATGTGCCGTTCAGACTCGTGTACCGATGCGTGACGCTCAATTCGACCGGATTGCGCGCGGTGGACGGAACGATCGGCAGTTGCTCCGTATGTTCTTCATGTGAATAGCTCCGCGCCCCCACAATCAGCAAACCGTCCACGTGCATGCTATCCAGGTAATGCCGAAACGCCGGGTAGCTGCTGTGGGCGGAATCTATATACCAGGAAGAAACCAGAGCCTCGGTTCCGGTGGTGGAGAGCCTGTCCGCAATGACCGATTCGCGGTCGCTTCGCCCCGCGTAGCCGCTGTCGGCGAAAGCATGCGTTCTCAAACAGATATTGTAGAGTGTGGAGTCGAACAGGGAAAAGTCGCAACCCTCATCCAGGTAGAAAATAAGAATTCTTGAAAAAGGCCGGGTTACGGGCTTTCGGTCGGTCACATTGACCGTCGTGGTCACACAGCCTGCGAGGGCGGGGGCGACAAAGGCAATAACAGCAACAATGGCAGCAACGGTAAATGTTCTATTCATTGGATCTGTAAGATGCTTGCTGTCCGGTATTCTTTCAGGCCCTCGGCTGTTCGTGCCGGCCCGGCCGGCGGCAGGATGGCGAAGACATTCGACTCCTCGCCCGGATCGATCGACACCGTGCCGGTAAACCGCCCGAACGCCGGCAGGATCGCATAGGCTGTGCCAAAATAGAAACATGGGAATTGCAGGCTTTGCCTGCCCATTCCGTTGATGCGGATGCCGGGATGCAAATGCCCGGAAAAATAATACAGCTGCTCCCTTGTCACGGCTGTCGATACTTCGCCGATGTCGTGTATAAAGGCGAACGGACCGATCCGCAGTTCCCCTTCGGTCAGGGCGATGCCTGCAGCCGCGTACCAGCTTTCGTGCAAAATGTCATGGTTTCCCAGCACCAGCCGAATCCCAAGATCCGGAAAGTCCTCCCGCCACCGCAGGAACAGGTCTAATTCTTTATTTTCCCGGCTGTGAAACAAATCACCCACGACAAGCAAGCGCTCCGGTTGGAAATACTGGATCTGCGACAAGAGTCTTAACAGGTCCTCCCGGTACACAGACTGCGGGACCGCGATGCCGGCTTTCCGGAAATGCCCCGTCTTACCAAAGTGCAGATCCGAGAGGATCAGCGACCGTTCGGCCTCCCAAAAAATACACCGGTGGGGGGATAACCAAAGCTGCTGATCTCGTAGTCGATATGGAATGGGGGGGCGCATGATCGAAGGGCCCAAAGTTAAAAAAATGTATTACATTACAAGCACTAAAACCAACTTCAACATGGCCGGCACCAACCCAACCGTCAAAACATCAGACGACAACTGGCTCGGAGAAGAGGGAAAGACCCTTCCCAGCACGCTGAATGTCCTCACGTGGTTAACACTCATCTGGAACGGGCTTGCTTTTATTTTCGCATTTTGGGGATTTGCCAAAGCACAGGCAAACTACGACCGAACCGTGGACGCACAGTCCAAACTCGATCAGGCGCCCGAATGGGCGCGCAGGCTTGCCGGCCCGCATCCCGTCGAGACTGCAAGGGCCATGCTGGATAACCGCTTGCCGATGCTGGTCATCGGCCTCCTGGCCGCAGCCCTTTGCTTTGTGGGCGCCCTGCAGATGCGCAAGCTGAAGAAAGTAGGGTTTTCCATTTATGTTTTGGGAGATATCGTAGCACTGGCAACCGGTATATTTATCGGTTTCGACGCACTCGTGGGGCTTAGCGGACTCATCGGGATTTGTATCACTGTCTTATTCCTTATCCTTTACGCCACTCAATTAAAGTTCATGAAATAGCGCGGTGCGAATCCGCACCGTCACCGCAGCTGCGCCTGCATCCGCCGCACCCTGTCCTCGAGTTTCTCCGATGACATGTCCTCGCGCATACTGTCCACCTTTAGCGGGAAACAAAAAGGTGTCAGTTTAACCGGCCACCGCAGGACGATCCTGCCGCGGCTAATCCGCTCGAGCATGTTCCGCAGGCGCCGTTCCTCCATTTGTTGTTCCATCACCTCGTTGTATGCCTGGCGGATCAGAAGGTTTCCGGGATCGTACTCCGTGAAGACATTGAAGAGCAGCGACGCGGAGGATTGCAGATGCCGCGCCTTCGTATGCTCACCCGGATATCCCTGGAAGATCAGGCCGCCGATCACCGCGATGTCCCGGAATTTCCGCCGCGCCATTTCCGCGCTGTTGACGCTGCGCTGGATATCGGCCGTCAGGTCATGAGGGCTGAAAAGTTCATAGCAATTCGTGTCGTCCAACGGGATCGGCTGGTCACTCAACAGCTCGAATCCGTAGTCATTCATCGCAAACGAAAAACTGATTGGCACCGTCCTGCTGATCCGGTATGCCAGCAAGGCGGCCATGGCTTCATGCACGAGGCGCCCCTCGAAGGGATACACGAAGAGGTGATAGCCGTCTTTCGTTTCGATCTGCTCGATCAGCAGCTCGTTCTCGCCCGGCATATACGACAAAGCCGCCTGCAGCCCGAACAGCGGCTGCAATACCCGAAGTTCCACATCCGTTGTATTCCCGCCGTCGCCCATCCTGCTCGCCTCATCCAGCTTTCGCCGCAGCATCATTCCCAGATTCGCCGACAGCGGCATCCTGCCGCCGTTCCAGCTCGGGACCCTGGATTTCCTGGCATTCGATTTCCGCGCGAGCACGGTCATTTCTTTGATCATCACGAACTCCAGGTTTCGCCCGGCAAGCGTGAATACATCGCCCGGCTCCAGTCTCGACACGAAATATTCCTCGATCATCCCGATGAAGCCGCCGCCGGTGAATCTGACCTTCAGCATAGCATCACTCACGATCGTGCCGATATGCAACCGGTGCCGCATCGCTACCCGGCGACTGTTGATCTTGTACAGACCGTCTTCCATGATCTCTACCTTCCGGTATTCATCGTATTGCTGCAGAGCGGATCCCCCGCCCGTGATAAAATGCAGGATTTCCCGCCACTCGTCTTCCGTCATCTCACTATAACAATACGTCGACTTCAGCTCCGGGTAGAGTTGGTCCGGCCGGAATCCTTCGGAAATGGCCAAGGTGCAGAGATACTGGATCAGCACGTCATAACAAAGCAGCATCGGCTCGCGGCTCTCGATCAAACCTTCGTTCATCGCCGACTTCAATGCCGCTGCTTCCACCAGTTCGAGCGAATGCGTCGGCAAGAAATAGATCTTGCTCACCTGACCGGGCTGGTGTCCGCTCCGGCCCGCCCTCTGCAGGAACCTCGCCACACCCTTGGGGCTTCCCACCTGGATGACCGTTTCCACAGGCCGGAAGTCCACCCCAAGGTCGAGACTTGCGGTGCACACGACGGCCTTGAGCTTGCCTTCGTGCAGCGCCTCTTCCACCCAATTGCGGAGCTCCATGTCGATGGATCCGTGGTGCAGCGCGATCGCGCCGGCCAGATCGGGCGAGACATTCAGCAAGGACTGATACCAGGTCTCGCTCATGCCCCGTGTATTGATAAAGATCAGCGTCGTCTTGCTCTTGTCGAGGATCGGAATCACTTTGTGGATCAGCTTAAGCCCGAGATGGCCCGACCAGGGGTAATTCTCGATCTCGTCGGGGATAATCGATTCCACCTCGACCGGTTTGTAGACCATAGCCCGCACGATAAACCCGCCGGACGCTCCGCCCCATGGCCCCAGCAGCACTTCCATCGCCTGGTCCAGATTGCCGATCGTCGCACTGATACCGATAACAGCGCATCCGCCGCCCTTGCAACCCACGATACGCGACAGCGCCAATTCCACCTGTACGCCGCGTTTGCTGCCAAGGAGTTCATGCCATTCGTCCACCGCAATCAGTTTCAACGACGCGAATATGTCCGCATATCCTTTCTGCGCCAGCAGCAGATGCAGGCTTTCGGGCGTGATGATGAGCACCTCCGGCATCCGCCGTTTCTGTTTCTGACGTTCGCTCAGCGCGGTGTCGCCGTTCCGGATGCCTACCTGCCATTTCATCCCCAGCCCGCGGATGACTTCCTCCATCGCCCGGCCGATATCCTTTGCCAGTGCGCGCAGCGGCGAAATCCATAACAATTGCAAACCCTGGCCGCCCAGCCGGCGGTAATCCGCCGGGTGCCGGTTGATAAAGTCGATCAGCGCACCCAAAAAGACAGAGAAGGTCTTCCCGCATCCCGTAGGAGCATTCACCAGCCCGGACTCACCGGCAAGGATATGCTCCCACGCTTCCTCCTGAAACGCGAACGGTTCCCGTCCCCCGGAGCCCATCCACTCGCGGATGACCCGGTATCCTATGGTCCCATCCAATAACATGCAGAACCTAAAATTACAAAGCGGCGCTATTTGCCGTACAATTCCAACATTTTTTTAAGGTCGTCGATCGTATCGATCTCCGCAGAGGTCTTATCCCGCCGCCACCGGTTGATCCGCGGGAACCGCAACGCTACCCCTGACTTGTGGCGGTTCGATGCGGCAATGCCCTCGAAGGCTATTTCGAACACCAGTTCGGGTTTGACGGTCCGAACGGGTCCGAATTTCTCCAGCGAATTCCGGCGGACAAACGCATCCACCTCCGCGAGTTCTTTATCGGTCAGGCCGGAGTAGGCCTTCGTGAAGGTCAAGAGTTGGTCGCCGTCCCGGATCGCGAACGTGTAATCCGTATACAGGTTGCTCCGCCGTCCATGTCCTTTTTGGGCATACACCATTACCGCATCGATCACGAGCGGATCGATCTTCCATTTCCACCAATCGCCACGTTTCCTCCCGACCTGGTAGGGCGAGGACTTTCGTTTCAGCATCAACCCCTCGCTCCCGACCTCGCGGGCCGATATTCTGATCGCAGCCAGGGCGTTCCAATCATCGAACGCCAGCACGGGCGACAGTTGCAGCAGGGGATGCTCCGACGAACGGATGACGGCCTCCAGCTGCCGCCGCCGTTCCTCCAATGGCCTGTCCCGCCAGTCTTCACCGCCATATTCCAGCAGATCGTAGGCGATGAAGCCTACAGGCACTTCATCCAGGTGTCTCTTTGTAACATTCTTTCTGCCGATCCTCGTTTGCAGCGCGGCAAAAGGTAACACGACGAAGGGCGGCTGGGCCGTGTCTCCGCCCGCGCTTCCACCGTACGCTTCGGCCCCGGTCCGGCCTGCGGTCACCGCCGGTCTTCTTCCGAGCCCGATAATCTCGCCGTCCAATACGGTACCTGGTGCAAGGCGCTCTCTCAATTCCTGGTATTCGGGGAATTTGCCTGTCATCAATTCTTCGCCGCGACTCCAAACAAATAACGCTTCGCCCCGCCGGATCAGCTCACCCCGGATGCCGTCCCATTTCCACTCGGCCTGCCACTCTTCCGGCTTTCCCAGTTCTGACAAGTCGCCTTCCAGCGCATAGGCAAGGTAGAAAGGATAGGGCCGGGACAATTCGGCGCCGCCGCCTTCGCCGCTTACAAGGTCGGAGTATGAGACGGTGCCAGGATCCCAATCCCCGCTGATCCGGTGGGCGACGACCGCAACATCGGCCCCGGTCGCCCGGGCAAGCGCGTTAACCACCGTTTGCTGTGAAACCCCGATCCGAAAGCCGCCGGTGATCAGCTTGTTGAAAACAAATCGTTCTTCGTTGTTCATTTCCATCCAGCACTGTTGGATGAAGCGCTTTTTGGATGTTTCATCGGCCTTTGCGAGGTCGGCCAGCGCCTCCAGATAGTAACTGAGACTTTCGCCCCGGCCGTCGGACGCGGCGCCGTCGGGCAATAGCAGGGCGATCGTTTCTGCCAGATCGCCGACCGTATGATAGCATTCTCCGAACAGCCAGGCCGGCAGCCGGGTCAGTTCCCGGCACCATTCCCATAATAAATTCGTATTCACGGTACGTTTTGGCCGTCGTCCGCTGAACAGCGCGATCACCCAAACCTTATCCGTGTCCGCAGCAGCCAAAAAATATCGCTCCAGGAGCAGCAGCCGGTCATTGGTCTTCGTGCTCGTCCCCAGGCGAACCGCCAGTTCGGCAAACCGCCGCATTCCGCCTTGCCCGGGCACCTGGCCATCCGTCGTTCCGCTCCGTTCAATTGTTTCCATCTCCAGCGTCCTCCCTGCCACCTGTTGGCGCGTTCCCGCCGGTTGTCGCGTCCGCGGCGCCAGCCGCGACATTAGCGCTTCCCTTTTCCGCGTCCCTTTCATCCAACACCACCTCAGCGATCTTGTCGGTCCCCGCGTCTTCGTCCTCTCCGTATTCGGTGGTCACTTCCGCCGCTGCAATACCCTGCTCGTTCAGGTACCTGGCCAACGTCGCCTGGAAACCATGCGTTACGTATACTTTTTCCGCAGCGGTGGCCCGTATGGCTTGCAACAGGCCTTGCCAGTCCGCGTGGTCGCTCAATGCAAAGCCTGCATCCGCGTTCCGTCGCCTGACGTTGCCCCGGACCTGCATCCAACCGCTGCAAATGCCGGTCGCAAAGGGTTGGAACCGGCGGATCCAGGGAGATCCCTCAGCGCCCGGGGGCGCGATCACGACCTCGCCGCGAAATTCCTTTGCAGGCATGTCGGGCGTGACCCTGATAACGGGCGGCAGAACGACACCAGCGCCGGTCAGCACTTCATGGATGTTGGCGATCGCACCGTGCACGAAGACCTTCAGGCCAAGTGGCGCGAGACATCGCAGGAGCCGCTGGGCCTTGCCCAGGCTGTATGCGATTAGCACTGAAGTCTCACCCGTTTCCCTGTTTTCCCTCACCCAATCGCGAATCCCCGAAAAGATCGCCTCCTGGGATTTCCAGTGGTAGACCGGCAACCCGAACGTCGATTCCGTCACGAAGACCTGGCAGCGCAATGGGTCAAACGCTCCGCTGAGGCCATCGTCCTCGGTTTTATAATCCCCGCTCACCACCCAAACCCGGCCCTGGTGTTCCACCCTTACCTGTGAGGATCCGACGATATGGCCGGCCGGGTGCAGACTGACCCTGACGCCGTTCAGGAATACCGGCTGGTTCCATTCCACGCCTTCATACGAGCCGGGACCAAGCCGCAGGCTTAGCAAGGGAACCGTCAGCCGGTGGCACAAGTAGGCAACGCTTCCCGCCCGCGCGTGGTCGCTGTGCGCATGCGTGATCACGGCCCGGGCAACCGGCCGCCAGGGGTCGATATAGAAATCACCCGCCGGGCAATACAAGCCCTTGTCCGTAAATTCGATCATAACGCTAATTAACCGCAGTCACATTTCCATCCATGATATGGATAAAATACAACTTCTTATTCTCGAAGTAGTCCAGTTGCATCGTCTGCCGGTTCAAAAAGACCGGCTCTATATTGAAGTCGTTAAAAACCTTGAATTTCTTTTCGCCGATATTGTCTCCCAGGTCCTTTCCATGACATGCCAGGAGGTGACCGAAGCGGTAAACACTTTCAAAGCCCCGGAAGACCATATCGCTGGGCCGGCTGAAGAACTTTCCTTTATAGTACTGGTTGATCTGCCTGACCAGGCTATCCGCAGGGTTATTGTAAAAGGGAGTGGTGTAGACAATCTCCTCGCCCGCGAGCTCCGGCCGCGAATAGTCGAGGCCGTCCCAGGTCGGCATGCCGATGAGTACTGTCCGGTAGCTCTTCATCGAGGCCACCATAGCGGCCAGCCGAGCTCCCCAGGCCTGATCCAGGCTGCCGGCGATCACTACTTCCTGTGTCGAACTGTCGAGGCTTGCCGCCAGCTGGCCGGCGTCGGGATTATCATCAAGGGTTTCGTACCGGATCTGCAGCGGGACTCCCGCGGTCGTACGGTCGAGATCGGTAAAATAGCCTTTCAGCCTGTCCTCCTGCGCGCCGCGCCTGCCAAAGTAGATCAGCGGCTTTGTGGGATAATTCCGTTGCAGGAAGCGGTAAATAGCCTCGACATGCGCCCGCAGCGTCGAATTGAGGATCACGAGATCGGGGTTGCCCCTGATCCCCGCATCGTTCGGGTAATTGACGTTGATAAAAGGGATATGCAGCTGCAGCGCCGCGGTGGCGAACTGCTGTTCTTCTCCGGCGTTGATCACCTGGGCGAGAATGAGTTCCGTCCCGGGAAAGTCTGCGCCCGCCAGCACTTGTGAGACCGGCTGCAGCTGAGACCTGGTGTCGTACACATGGATGTCCAGTCTTGTCCCCTCCTTTCGCATCGAATCCAATGCGAGCTGGGCGCCCTCATAGAATTCCAGACCGGGGTTGATGAATTTTGGGAAAATCTTGTCGTACCGGTAGGTCCCTGCCGCGTCGAAGGCCGAATCCAGATATAAGGGAAGAAAGATCGCGACGCGGTGCCGCGCATTGCTGTCCGCGGGCGGCTTCAGTACGGATGTGTCCACCTGTGCCAGAAGCAAGCAGGGTAGCAAAAATAGCAACAGCGAAAAAGAATATCTGAGACTGTTTTTCATTTCATTATTCGCGCTGTCCTGGGTTCCGGCCGTCTATTCCCATTCGATTGTAGCCGGGGGCTTGCTGCTGATATCGTACACGACCCGGTTGATCCCTTTTACATTGTTGATGATCTCGTTCGAGATATCCGCCAGGAACGTATAGGGCAGGTGCGCCCAGTCCGCCGTCATCCCATCCACCGATGTCACGGCCCGCAGCGCCACGGTGAATTCATAGGTCCGTTCATCCCCCATGACGCCCACGCTCCTGACCGGCAGGAGAATCGCGCCTGCCTGCCAGACTGCGGAATACAGCCGATGGTCCTTCAGCGCTTTGGTATATAAATGATCTGCTTCCTGCAATAATCGCACCTTCTCCCGGGTCACTTCGCCAAGGATCCGGATGGCAAGGCCCGGTCCGGGGAAAGGGTGTCGTTGCAACAGGTCGTCGGGTATCCCCAATTCCGCGCCAACGCGCCGAACCTCATCCTTGAACAGGAACCGAAGGGGTTCGACCAGTTCAAGTTTCAACGTATCCGGCAAGCCGCCGACATTGTGGTGCGACTTGATGGTCACCGAAGGCCCGTGGACAGAAACGCTCTCGATCACATCCGGATAGATCGTCCCCTGCCCCAACAGCTCCACACCCCTGACCTGACTCGCCTCGGATTGAAAGACTTCGATAAACAGGCGTCCGATCGTCTTTCTTTTAGCCTCGGGATCCGTCTTTCCCGCCAGTTCGCGGTAAAAAAGGGCTGAGGCGTCGACACCTTTTACGTTCAGGCCGATGGTCCGGTAAGTATCCAGCACCTGGCTGAACTCATCCTTCCGAAGCACGCCGTTGTCTACAAATATGCCCACCAGCCTGTCGCCGATGGCCCGGTGGATCAACGTCGCCGCTACCGTGGAATCCACGCCGCCGCTGAGCGCCATGATCACCTTCCGCGAACCGATCTGTTTTTGCAGCGCCGCCACCGTATCGCTCACAAAATGGGCC
>DATNBP010000043.1:0-9448 GCA_035572015.1 Puia sp.
GCTGGCCGCTCCGCTGTCCTGGATAATTCCCGGCGCAGCCGCTGTCACTACCGTCGAATCCATACTGGTTGGTGCGACCACCGTTTTTTCAGTCAGCGTAAATCCATTCAGGTAATCGTATAATGCCGCGTGTGTCAGTGCGACGACAAGTTTGCCCCCGCTTGCCGGGATCAGGTTATCAAACGTCGCCACAGAGGCCGTGTTATTGTTGGTCGAGATTGACACCTTGGTCGCACCGACCGCAAACGTCGTAGTTTGGTTCGGGTTGCTCCGGGTCGCGTACAGGTCGATCCGGTAAAGCTTGGTGCTGTCCAGTCCGGAGAGGGTCAGGCTGCGGCCACCTGAGCCCGAATAGTAACTCGGGAAGCGGGCTGCCTGTTGCGGACACATCGTGACCGTAACATAGCTCACCCCGTTGTCGGCGACCGCAGTCTGCGCGGAAAGTGCGGCGGAAATCGTCGAGGAAGTCCCATCCGAATACTTCAACGTGCCCGAAGCCAGCGACGTGCCACCCAGGTTCCAGGCGTTCCATGCGGCGTTGCTGTAAGGATTGTTGAAACTGTAAATAGCCACGTTGACGATCCTGCTCTGGGTCTGCGGTGCCGGGTTGACGGTCACGGTCACCGTATCGGAGGCCTTCGCTCCGAGGCTGTCCGTCACCGTTAGGGAGAAATTGTAGACGCCGGCCCCGGTGAGATTGCTGATATTGGTAGTGGCTGCGTTAGGCGTGACGATCGCTGCGGTCGCGCCCGAGACCTGCGTCCAGGCAAAAGCGACGATCTTGCCGCCGGATTCACTACCGCTACCGGTAAGCGATACGCTGGTGTTCGGCAGGGTGATCGCCTGATCTGGGCCGGCGTTCGCTACCGGCACAAGGGGCGGCGGTGGCGGCGCATTGCCGGCCGTAACGGCAATGATAGCGCTGGACGCGAGCTTATATTGATCGAATGCGGCCATCTGAAATTTGAAAATACCGGTGTCAAGACCGGTTATGGCGGTGCTGACGGCGGCCGGACTGCCGATCGTGGCAATGGGCGACACGATGTATTTGAACGGGTTCGTGGCTTCGACGATATGGGCCAGCTGCGCATGCGCGGCAGAGTTGAGGTGTATGCCGTCGCCCGCAGCATATTGCGGCAGGACGGCGTAAGTGCCTGGATAGACCATCGGCGTCATAAAATCCATGCAGAACTCCCCGAAACGGTTGAGGAGCGAATCGCGAATGACCAGCAGGCGGGCCTGGCTCGCTGTATCGAAACTGGACGTCCGCGGCTGCGTTGTCGTGATATAGCAGCGTACGCCTGCCGCATTGGCGGCATTGAAAATGTTCTGGTGCGCGGCGAGGATCTCGGGAATCGTCAACTGCCCGATCTCGTACAGGTTGGTAGGATACCCGACGATCAGCACATCGATCCCTTTGGCAAGCGCCGCTGTGACATTTGCAGTTGGATCGTACGTATTGGGGTTGGGGCCCGGCGAGATAAAATCGGCCGTTACCCCATTGTACACTGTCGACCCGCCGACGGCGAGGTTGTATACCGTGTCGATAATGCCAGCGGCCCTATAATAGCGCTTAATACGATTGACCAGCGAGCTGTCGATATTCGCGGGCCCGGTGCCGAACATCGTCGAGGACCCGATCACGCCGATATGCAACAGCCGTTGGCCGGGGGCGGCAACCCTGGTCCACTGCAGTGACGAGATCATGTTCTCGGGGTCGGTGACAGTGGAGGTGAGCGTAGTGGAGGAACCCGTAATGGTCTGGTTCGGACCCACGATGACGAGCGGCGGCTGGTTGACGGCCGGCGAGATCACGGTGATGCTTACCGTATCCAGGCCCGTCATATTGCTGTCGTCCGTTACCCGCAGGAGTACCTGGTAAATGCCCGGTTTGAGTCCATCCAAAATCGTTGTCACCGAATCCGGCCGGGTCAGGGAAGCGCCCGCGGGGCCGGACAGGACGCTCCACCGGTAGGCGACGATCGGATCCTTCCCGGTACTGGCGGCCGCGCTAAGGGTCACCGAATCTAGCGGCAATGTGATCGACCGGTTGGGGCCGGCGTTGGCGACCGGCGGCGGAGGCGGGGGTGGCGGAGGCGCCGCGTTCACGGTGATGTTGACCGTATCCATGCCTGCCCGGTTGCTGTCATCGGTCACTCGTAGCTGTACCCGGTAAGTTCCCGCGGAAAGATTGGTCAGAACGGTCCGGACGGCTGCGGGCGTCTCGAGGAGACCGCCGGGGCCGCTGAGGATCGACCACTGGTAGGCGACTATGGGGTTGGCGCCCTTGCTGGCGGAGCCGTCAAGGGTTACCGAATCGACAGGGAGGGAAATGGATTGATCGGCGCCGGCGTTGGCCACGGGCGGCGTATTGGGGTTGATGACCGTCTTTTCCGTGATCGTAATACCATTAAGGTAGTCGTACAGCTGCCCGTGCGTAAGGGTAACCGCGAGCTTGCCGTTCACCGGCCTGAGATTGTCGATCGTGCCGACCTGGGTCAGGTTATTATTCGTCGCGATAGTCACGCTCGTACCCGACGTCGCGAATGTTGTCGTCTGGCTGGGGTTCGATCGCGACGCATAAAGATCCAGGCGGTAGAGCTTGGTGCTATCCATGCCGCTGAGAGTAAGGGTCCGGCCGCCGGAACCGGAATAATAGCTGGCATATCTGCCCACGTGTTGCGGACACATGGTGGTGACGTAGCTGGTCCCGTTATCCGCGACGCCGGTCTGGGCGGATAGGACGGCGGAAAGATTGGACGGAGACCCATCGGAATAATTGAACCTGGCTGAACTTAAACTGCCGCTGACGTTCCAGTCATTCCATGCGCTGTTGCCGAATGGGTTGTTGAAGCCATACAGGTCGACATTGATCGTCCGGTTTGGCCCTGTCGGCGGCGGCAGGACCGTGATTTGGGTATTGGCGGCAACGGTCAGGTTCCGGCTGTCTGTCACAGAAAGGCTGAAGACATACACACCGGAGGCGGTGAGTCCGGTCACACTGGTCGTGAGACTATTCGGCGTGCCGATAACCGGCGTCGCCGGACCGCTAACGAAGGTCCAGGTAGTTTTTATAATCGTACCAAGGCTGTCGGATGCGGTACCGGAGAGCGCGGCCGTAAAGACCGGAGGGGATATCGACTGGGAGGCGCCCGCATTGACGACTGGCAACAGGTTGGCCGCTGTCGACACCCGCGAGTACTGCACCATCCACTGGTAGATGTTCATGTTGTTCACACTCAGTGTCGGGGCATAGGTCGCAGTCCAGGCGTCATGCACATTGTTGTGGAAGATTGTCTCCATGGCGGCCGGAACGGGCGGAGGCGGGTTGTTGATCCAGCTGACCATTTGCTCGGTCCATTGGACAGGGATACTAGGGTCCCGGTCGTTATGCGTCGCCCAAACCGGAAGGTTAGCTGCCGCGATGATACGGGCGCGATTCGAGTCAGGAGCGGCTTCGCCGCAAACCGGAACGATACCTGCCAACCGGTTGGCGGCAGCGGCGGAACTGCCGGCGTACTGCCAGGTCACGCCACCCCCCATGCTAAGACCGGTAAGGTAGATACGCGTGGTATCGACCTTATAATTGGCAATGCAGAAATTGATAAAGTTTGTCACGTCGGCCACAGTCGGTTGCGCCTTCCACTGCGGCCCGATCATGAGGAACTTGAAGGTTTTGCCATTCACCTTGACCGAATCCGGGAAAACTCCGTTTTTGATTTCCTCGGGCGGACCGCTGCGCAGCATCAGCGTGATAGTGGAAGGCGTGCCGGCACCGAGATCTCCGGCGCCGATAATATAAGCGATCAGGGGGTATCTGAAGGTGTCGTTGGGATTATATCCCCTGGGAAGGTATTCATAATACGCGTTGGCATTGGCATCGATCGATTTGAACCGCGCCGTCATGACCTGGCCGTCGGCGGCGATAAAGGAAGTCAGGCACAAGGATGCTGCTATAGCAATCAGAAGCCGGCAAGATCTTTTCATGCGGATTGAGTTGTCTGTTTTCGTAAAAAGACGTGGTGCTCCCGGGACAAACCGTTGGAGCCGTTCAGCAGGCAGGCGGTAAAAAAATAGGAATCAGAGAAGCGGAGGCGATCAGGGAAGGATGACAATCAAATACCGAAGGAAAAATAAACAAAAAAAATGGTATTATAAGGCCCGGACGGAAAAATGGTTATACCATGCGGGAAAACCAGCGAATTAGCGGGTTAAAAAGGGCCGTTCACCGATAAAAAGAACCTTGCAGCGGAGCGGGGTCCCGACCCACGCAATCGCGGCCGCAGTTCTTTCTGCCTACCAGGCTGGATCGAACGTGATCCAATAAACGCTGTCATATCCGTTGCCGGGATCCGACAGCAAATGCCGTAGCTCGTCATAGGTTACCGGCTGCTCGCCGTACCACTCCTTCCGCAACCTGTTGCTGGTAAAGAACAGGATCCTTTTGTCCCGGCTCACATACGGGCAGTAGTCAAGGGATCCGGAATTGACCGGCGCCGGTAGCAGCCTTGCATTCTGCCAGTTTCCCGCAGCGTCTTTCCGGCTGATGTACAAATCGCCTTTACCCGTCTCGCCCGGGCGCCCCTCGCAACTGAACAGGATATATTGCTCATCGGGATCTATGAACGCATTGAATTCGTCGAATGCCGTATTGATTTGTTCCGGCAGGCTTTCAGGCCGCGTGTAGCCGGTGTCGGTCCATCTGCAACGCACGATGTCTTCGCTGCCTTTTCCGTAAGCGGCCTCCACCGTAAAATACAGATTGCCGTTTTTGGCGATGCTGGGGTAAAATTCATCCTTTTCCGAATTGACCTTTTCCCCGAGGTTTTCCGGCTGACCCCATTGGCCGCTGCCGTTTCGGCGGACAACCCAGATATCGAAACCATGTTTTCCGCCGGTCTTTGATACCGGACGATCGGAGGAAAAGTACAGGCTGTTCCCGTCCCAGGAAAGACACGGTTCGAGATCGCGGTATACCCCGGAAAAGGGAACGACCTCGGGCCTTCCCCAAATGCCATGCAGCTTCCTGACCCTGATAAGGGTACTGGAGATGAATTTCGGCTGCTGAATGGTATAATAGATCTCGTCCCCTGACGGCGAAATGGCGAGATCCCTGGTGCTCAGCCCCGTCGAGATGACACCCGGGGCGAAGATGGCAGGCGTGTCCGCCGGCGCATGAGGGCCCGGAAGATCCGGCTGCGCCTGGATCCGGTGGATATCTGCCACCAGGAAAAAGAGAAGTGCCAGCTTTTTCATGAGGAAATGTATCAACCTTTGCACCGCATCGCAACTCAAAATCCACCAGCCGGGGATTTAAGCGGATGCGCGGTAAACCGATATAGTTCGTGTAGCCCCCTGCACGCACCCGGGTCCGGCAAACGGTTTGATTCCGGCGGTTCAGGGCCTGTCAATATTCCATAATTCCCGTATATTTCGGAACCAAACCTGCCAGGCAGTGAGTGCTTCACTTATCATTCTGATCATCATTGCGGCGACCGTCTATGTGTCGTACCGGGGCTTCAGGAGCAGCCAGTTCCTGGCCAAATATGAATTTCGCGTGGACAGGATCCTGGTCGGCAAGGATGTGAAACGACTCTTCACCTCCGGATTCCTGCACGTGGGCTGGACGCATCTGCTATTTAACATGTTCAGCCTCTACATTTTCAGCGGCATCGTGCAGGTTGCGTTGGGGACGATGGAATTCCTTATCGTGTATGTCGCAAGCCTTTTGGGCGGGGGGCTGTTGTCCCTGCTCATCCACCGGAACCATCCGCGGTACAGTTTTGTGGGGGCGTCGGGTGCGGTGTGCGGAGTGATGTTCGCTTCCGTCGCGCTTTTCCCGGACATGGGCATCCAATTGTTCCCGCTGCCTTTTTCCCTGCCCAGCTGGCTGTACGCCATCCTGTTCGTGGGTTTCAGCATATACGGGGTCCGTTCGCGGAAAGACAATATCGGCCACGACGCCCACCTGGGCGGCGCGCTGACCGGAATGATCATCGTACTGATCCTCAACCCCGCGGCATTTCTCGCGAATTTCGCCATCATCCTGATGATCCTGGTTCCGACCACAGTTTTCATTTACCTCATCATTACCCGGCCGGAGCTGCTGCTGGTAGACAACCTGTTTTATAAAAGGCACAGGGACTTTTACTCCATCGATCACGAATACAATGCCGAACGATCGAACCGCCAGCACGAGATAGACCGGATCCTCGACAAGATCAACCGGTCGGGAATGCGCAGTCTCAGCAGCAGGGAAAAACAGCTGCTCGAAGAGTATTCCAAAAATGGCTGAACCGAACAATGTCAGAAGGCTGCGCTCCGGCTATAGCAAAAAAGTGTTAGCCGGTCCTGCAGGCGCTATTGGGCAATTTGAGAGGTCAGCTCCGCAGGCGACAGGTCGGCAAGGCACTTTTTTATCGCGGCCACATTCCCGGAAAGATGCACGTCGATCGACTGCAACTCGTCGCATTTAATCCGCTTCTCACTCACCACATCCCTGCTTTTCCTGTCCCCATACCACGTCGGCCGGTAACCGGAGCCGTCCGCCGTTCTTTTCCAGTTCCCGATCAGCAAAACGGCATGGGTATGGGCTCGCTCGTAAAAGTCGACGGCGTTGAAGACAGGGTCCGGGTTCTTCAGCCAAATGGTTTGGGCCGAAATAGTGGTCTGTGTAGCGCCCGCGCCTGGCGAACCGTCCAGTTTTGCGTAGTCGGAGTTGAATTCGAACTCGACGAAGATCCTGCATGCTTCCCCATAATGGATAGTCATTCGCTGGCGTTCCTTTTCAAAATTATCATCGGCTTTCAACGCCGCCGCGTAATCGGTCTGCTGTTTGGCATAGGCCATCGTCGCATCCAGCCTTCGCTGCGCAAAAGCAAGGAGCCAGTCGTGCCAGGCCTTTACGGAGTCGCCGTCGATAATGACCTGGTACCGCAAGCTGATCCAGTGGGGCGGACGCAACGGATACTTCAGCACGGAATAATCGTCGGCGCGGAAACCAGAGCTGGCTTCCTCGCTGATTTCGGTATAGGTCCAGTGCTCTTTTGCGGTGATCCGGTCCATGACGCCGTTGGTCCAGTTGCGAAGCCGGTTCTCAAACCTTATTTCCAGGGGAAGGACCGGGTTGCTCATTCGGCTGGCGCTGTCATCCGCGGTTCCATACTGGTCGGCGCCGTTGACCGGGCATTCGGCGGGGGCGAGCGGACACTGTGCCGTCAATCGGAGTTGGGCTCCGGCCAGAAAGAGGAAGAGGAGGAGTGAATGATGGCGGGTCATTGTTGATCTTTTATTATTGACAACGGGTCATGGCGCCGCTCGTGGCATTGGCCAGGTTGGCATATTCGACGGCTCCGTCGTTCCAGGCGTCGCCGGCAAGGGCGAACAAAGTGGTCAGCCCTGCGAAGGCCTGACGCTGGACCGAGACGGCCATTTGTTTGTAAGTGGGGTTCATGAACGCATCGCCGTATTTCGCTTTTGCTTCCGCCTCGTCGATAATCGACTCCTCCGCCTTTATTTTTGGCATATATTCCCGGATGAGGGCGGCCACTTCGGCAACATATGTGTCCATCCTGGTGACACGACGGGTATAGTAGTCGATCGCGTGGGCCTTTAAGCAGGCGCAGGTAGGACCGGCGTAACCCCCCTGTTGAACCTCGGGACAGTTCGGTCCCTGCTTCACCGCATCAACCGAATCCCGGGTGATCTTGCTTTTTTTCATCGCGATCTCGTTGCAAAGCGAACCGATACGGGAAGCGGCCATCTGGGCCTGCGATATCATTTTCATCAGCGCCAGCTCCGACGAACCGGGCGCGGATCCGCTATACGACTGCTGATGGGCCATCTGTTGCGGGTTAGCCGCCTGCGCCTGCGCGGCGGCGGCCCGGGCCATGGCCTGTTGTTTCATTTGCTCGATCTGGTCCGCGGAGGGAGGCGAGGCGGGAGAAACGGACGTTCCGGCTACCGCATCCCTGATTATTCCGTCAAGCTGAGCTTGCAGCGAATTGAACGACTCGCCGTTATCCTTGATGGTGACGATGCCCGTGGAAGGGTCTGTGATTTTGGTCGCGGGCGCATAACAACCGCCGCTGCTGGCCGGGATAGGCACCCTGGCGATAAGCGCGTTGATATCCCCCGGCCAGCCTTTTTGGGCCCTGGCCGTACCGGCGGCCAGCAGGATGAGGACGAGCAGGAAGCGGAATGTGTTTCGGGCAGGTCTTGCCTTTGAGCAGGGGCAAAAGGAGATCATAGTTTATTTTTTGGTGGTGTTTTAGCTTTTCCGTTACCGGTATTTTCGATGTGAACGGTATAGTAGCCGTAGACGAGGACCGGGCTGAGGCTGGGATTTAAGTCTTTGGCGTCATATCGCTTATCCACAAGGACCGCGTCGTTGTTACGGACGGGAAGCAGGAAATCCAGGTACAGGATCTTTCCGACGGCGGCCGTGGTGGACAGCGACCGCGCCTTGTTAACCATTTCCATCATCTTCTCGTAGTTGGCGCCGGCCTGTGGACCCGTCATCTGCGACTTCAACGCTTCCATCTGGGCCTTCAGCTTTTCGGCCTGATCCTTCATCTCGTCCGCCCCTCGCTTTGCTTCGCCGTCATCGGCCAGTTTCTTTTTCGCATTGATGTCTTCAAAATATTGCTCCGTCCCCGTGACGCCCAGGTTTACCTGTCCGCTGTATGGTACCTGCCAGAGGCCCGCCGAAGCGGGATTCGGGGTGAACCCGGTGAGCATGATGGTGTCGTGACCGGGGTCGCAGAAGTTCATGCTGAGGTTCTCCAGCATAACAGTATACTTTTTTGTCCCTACATAAGTCATTCTCGGGGCCTGAGGAGGCGTAACCATCTCGTTATCGATAAGATCGCAATCGATCGTCGGCAGCGACTTCGGCTTATAGAATCCCAGGATGTCCACGCTGTTTTCATCCGCGACCGTCCATTTGTAGCACTGGTTGCTGTCACGCTGGAAAGCCGGGATAATGTGGCCATGGCCTTTCAGATGCGCGATCCGGTAACCGCCGTCCTTCCCTATCTTGACATCCATTTCTATTTTCAGTTCGAACCCGTTCCAGACGCGCAGCAGTCTGGCGAGATAATCCTGGAAGAACCCGTCGTTGTCGGTGCCGAGCAGCGCTTCCTGGCGCATGAGTCCCAAAATATAGGTCAGGTTCCCGATCTGGCGCCAGTCCCTCTGCCTGAACTTCTCGGTGTAATAATCCACGCCTTTTGCAATAATGGCCGCCAATTCCGGCAACTCCGACTCGGCGCTTGTATTACCGGTCGTCAATGCTACGTCCCGTGCACCGGTTGTCCATGCCCGGCAGATAGCTGTGGCGGCCTTGAAGTTCTTGCGGTTCTCCCGCATCATCTTGTCCGCGCGGCGAAAGCCGTGCAGGACGATATCCCGGGCAGCTTGTGAAAGCTGGCTCACGCTCATGTAGGAA
>DATNBP010000044.1:0-27477 GCA_035572015.1 Puia sp.
TGGTCGAAATTCCTGTCCATCGCCAGTATTGTTGGCTCGGGTTTGCTTTTGTTGCTGGTGGCTATCGCCGGTCCCATCTTTATCGCACTGTACGGAGAAGAATTGCCGGATGCCGCGGGCATCGTAGGAGTGGTCGTCGTACTGGCGGGAGCTTATTTGGCTGCCATGATTACCGCCGCCATCTTCCTGCTCCGGTTCACCTCCCAGACAAGAAGGGGTATCGAGTCGCAGGACCAGCATCTCTTCAATCGCGGTCTCAAGAGCCTGAAGCTGTACTTCCTGATCGTGGGTATTTTGTCGGTCCTGACGATGGGCGTGTATATCTATAATTTGTTTAACCAGTTCTAAACCGGGAATCCGATGGACAATTTCGAGCCTCAGGCAGAGCCTGTAACCGACCTGGACAATTTCTTCAATCTTGCCTTTGACGGAATCGGCTGCGACCAGCTAAAACAGTGTTCGGTCTGGGCCCGGATCGTGGCCCTGACTTCCTTTGCGGGCTACGTAGTCCTGGCATACGACTGGCTGTTCGGCCGCAACAAGGCCGCATTGAGCGGCGGAGTCGGGGCGTTGTTGTCCATGACGATCATCGGCGGCGGGATCACTGCGAATTACTTCCTGTACCGATTCGGCGCCAATATCGGCCGGGGCGTGCAAAACCTGGATGCGCTGCCCGTGAATCAGGGACTCGGGAACCTGCGGCAATACTTCAAAACGGCGGGGATCCTCATGATTGTCGATATCTGCATATTTCTCTTCGCCTTTGCGCTGGGCGTGCTGGCGACGTTGCACGTCAGGATTTAGGCTGGCGCCGGGCAGATGTCAGCGCGTCGGATGCGGTCGGGTCGTCGAAAGTTGTCAGATCGTCGGATGTTGTCAGCGCGTCGAATAATAGTTGTAGTCTTTCAGCAGGGTTTGAAGGAATTCCAGTGAATCCTCGTCGTCACCGATATTCAGTTTCGACCTGATCCTTGCTGCGATCCGGATGGACAGATCATAGTCTCTTTTTTTCCGAACGGCGTTGATGATCCCTTTCAGGGTATTGATGTCTTTGTCGCTGAGTTGCATGACCTGGGGATAGCGAGGTTGGTAATCACTCGTGAGCTCGGTGAAGACCGTATCTTCCCAGGAGGTCCGGTTGCGCGTATCGATAAGGATCGTGCCCGCAACGACATCGCCGATCCGCTGCGAATAGGGGGTGCCGATCAGGCACCCAATGCCGCCAAACAAGAAAATGGCGCTCCACCAGGGCAAATCCCCGTCGGCGATGGCCAGCAGCACCCAGAGCGGGAAATCGATCATCCGGAAAAGCCACCGGATAAGGTATTGGCTGACCGAAGGCTGGCCGCCATCGGCGGAGATCACTTTTATCCGCATCGCCTTTTTACCCACTGTCTGCCCGTTAAGAAAGATCTCGCTCAAGGGGAAGTACAGGAGCAACGGCAGGACGATCAGGACGATCTGCCAAACCGGGTATTCCCAGAGGACGCCAGCCCCGAAGACGAGGAGCCGGCTGATAACGTACACATATGCGAAAATGATCAGGTAGTCGATGAGCCAGGCGAAGAAGCGCTTCACAAAGGGGGCGATCAGGAAGTCCACTTCAATATTGAAACCGCTGTCGAGCTTGACCTGGAGCATAATTGTCCCGGTTGATTTTCAGGATTATAAAAATTCGGGTTTAAGTGACTATATTTAACGCTAAACATCGGCGCTTTCGTAAATTTAGCGCGCCTAAATATAAGCCTAAATTTTTCCAGTGAGAGAAGGCCTTTTTATTAAGAAAAATATTGATAAGTGGAAGCAATATCAATATGAACCTGCGAGCGACCCGGACGAAATGGCCGGCCAGTTTTCCGAACTGGTCAACGATCTCGGATACGCCAAAACATTCTATCCGCACAGCAGGGTCACGCAGTACCTGAACGGGCTGGCCTCGCGCATCTACCTGGGGATCTACCGGAACAAAAAGGAGGAGACCTCGCGGATCGTCCGATTCTGGAAGACCGAACTACCGCAGATCGCTTACAAATACCGCCGTGAGATCCTGTATTCTTTTCTGATCTTCACTCTCTTCGGCATTCTGGCCGCCTTTTCTGCCGCCCATGACGAGACCTTTGTCCGGGGTGTCCTCGGCGACTCGTATGTGGACATGACCGAGGATAATATCGCGAAGGGAGACCCCTTTGGGGTATATAAAAGCGAAAACCCGATGAGCATGTTCCTGAGTATCGCCGTGCACAACGTCAGAGTGGCCTTTGTGATCTTCATCGCAGGCTTCCTGCTCGGGCTGGGGACGGTATGGCTGCAATTCGAAAACGGCGTGATGGTCGGCGCTTTCCAATATATGTTCTTTGCCCGCGGGTTGGGCTGGAAATCGGTCCTCGTGATCTGGATACACGGCACGCTCGAGATTTCCTCCTTTATCGTGGCCGGCGCGGCGGGATTGGTGCTGGGTAACAGCATACTTTTTCCGGGCACCCATAAGCGATTGCACTCGCTGCGGCGCGGCGCCAAGGACGGGTTGAAAATGCTGGTCGGGCTGGTCCCGATCTTTATCGCCGCCGCCTTCCTGGAAGGCTTCGTCACTCGTTATTCCACGATGCCGGTCTGGCTGAGCGGATTCATCCTCCTTGGCTCGCTCTGTTTCATTATCTGGTATTTCGTTCTGTATCCCGCCCGGCTGGATAAAAAAGCAAGATCCTTATGAGATCAGCGTACCGGGCCCTGCTCCTGGTGATCGTCATAGGAGGGCTATCGCAGGGCAGCGCCTTCGGACAGCGGGCAGACACCATTGTGGCGGATGAACAGACGGACAGCTCCGCCGCGGCCGGGAGCCCGCAGACCGCCGGGGACAGCGTGGCGGTCGACAGTAAGGATAGCACCGTAGAACCGGCGACACCGGTACTGCGGGTGATTCCCTATTCTACGCGCGCGACCTGGAAAGCCGACCCCGACTACACCTATGCCAATGACCCCGCGTACTGGAAGGCACCGGAGCGAAAGGATTCGCCTTTTGCGATCTGGCTGCTACGGGTCCTCGGCAGTTGGTGGACGCTGTACGTGCTCGGGGCGGTCCTCCTCTACGTCATTCTCAGGATCGTGGCGCGAAATAATCTCCAGCTCTTTTACCGGTCTGCCAGACGCCGTCCGGCGGAAAAGTCCGTTGGGGATCCCCGTACCATGGAGGATGACCTGGAAGGCAAGCTGCAGCATTACCTGCAAACCGGCGATTACAGGCAGGCGGTCCGGTATCTTTATCTGAAATCGCTTCGGATGCTGGACGACCGCGGCCTGATCAGGTATCACCGGGAGGCCACGAACTATGAATACTGGCAACAATTGGGCGAGACGGTGCAGGCAGGCCCCTTCCGCGGGCTGACCAGGATCTATGAAAAGGTGTGGTATGGCGAGTTTCCGCTCGGAAAACCCGTCTTTGATCAGGTACACGCTTATTTCGAGGACTTTTTTAAGACGGTGCGGGGATGAGACAGTGCTGGACGATATTAGCGGTGCTCCTGCTGCTGCTGCCCGCGACATCCTGCCGCAACGGAAAGGAGATCGACAGGCGGGTCAGCCTGCGGCGCAGGGATAAGATCCCCTATGGAACAAAGGTCGCCTACGAGGGACTTCAATCTCTTTTCCCCAATGCCACGGTCACCGACGAGGACAAGCCGCCGGCCCTGCTGCAATCGGGGGACGGAAAGATCGCCTGCATTATCGTCACTGTCCGGATGGATCCGAGTCCCGCCGACATCAATTCGATACTGGATTTTGTCGGGTCGGGGAATCACGTGTTCATATCCGCGCGGGCATTCGGCGATTCCCTGTTGCATACGCTTGGCCTCAGAGCGGGAAACCAGTTCTGGCTTCCGCCCGCGGCCTTCGGCCGGCCCATGGATAGTCTCAGGATCAGCATCAGGCAACCGGTGACCGGGGATTCGCTCGCCTTCAGCTATCCGGGCGATTCCTATGAGGGCTGGGTGGAGAGCTACGATCCGAAGTATGCGGCTGTTTTGGGGCATGACCATTTCGGACGCCCCAATTTCGTGCGCTTCACCTACAAGGGGGGCGGCAGCCTGTATCTCCACTTTGCGCCGCTGGCATTCAGCAATTTCTTTCTGCTGCACAAGGACAATATTTCCTATTACCAGGACGCCCTGTCATACCTCCCTGCTTCGGTACAGACGGTCGCCTGGGACGGCTATTATGCACGAAAGGGGAGCGAGCGGGATTCGAGGAACTCCTTCCCGGTCCTGAGTTTCATCATGCGAAATCCCAGCCTCGCAGCGGCCTTTTGGCTGCTGCTGCTGCTCTTTTTGCTCATCTATCTTTTTGAATCGAAGCGCCGGCAGCGGAATATCCCGATCATCGAACCGCTGCGGAATACGTCGCTTGAATTTGTGAAGACGATCGGCAGGTTGTATTTTCAGCGCCGGGACAATCATAATCTCGCCAGCAAAATGGTGGCTCACTTCCAGGATATCGTCCGGACGCGGTATAACCTGGCCGCAACCGCGCTGGACGACGAACTCGTTGAAAGGCTGGTACTGCGGACCGGGTACCGGAAGGAGGAATTGTCAAGGCTTGTCGGATATATGCGGGTCCTGCCTTCAAAAGCGCATGTGCCGGATTCCGAGCTCATGGACTTTCATCGTCAATTGGAAGCATTTTATAAAATTGCATAACATGGAAGAAAATCTCTTTGAACAAAGGACCGACCTGGAGGATCTGCAGCGAGCGGTGGAGGAGCTGAGGGCGCAGATCGGGAAGGTGATCGTCGGGCAGGAAAAAATGATCGAGTTGCTCCTGGCAGGCATCCTTGCAGACGGCCATATCCTGATCGAAGGCGTTCCGGGCGTTGCAAAGACCCTGACCGCAAAGTTGCTCAGCAAGGTGATATCGGTCGGCTTCTCGAGGATCCAGTTCACGCCGGACCTGATGCCGAGTGATGTGATCGGTACCTCCGTATTCAATCCCCGGGAAAGCACGTTCCAGTTCAAGCGCGGCCCCATCTTCAGCAATATCGTCCTGATCGACGAGATCAACCGGGCGCCGGCGAAGACCCAGTCGGCACTGTTCGAAGTGATGGAAGAACGGCAGATCACGGTGGACGGGCAGACTTTCCCGCTGCAGCCGCCCTTCATGGTCGTCGCGACGCAGAACCCCATCGAGCAGGAAGGCACCTATCATTTGCCCGAAGCGCAACTGGACCGCTTCCTGTTCAAGATCACCGTGCGGTATCCGAGCGCCGAAGAGGAGTTCCGCATCGTGGCCAACCATCACCGGCTTCGAGGAGAAGTGCGCATCGACATGGTAGCGCCGGTGCTTTCGGCGGAGCGGGTCGGCGAGTTGCGCGAAAAAGTCCGCGGCATCCACGTCGAGGAACGCCTGATCCAATTCATCACGGCCATCGTGGGCGCGACCAGGAATCATAAATCCATCTATCTCGGGGCATCGCCGCGGGCATCCATCGGCATCCTCAATGGCAGCAAGGCCATCGCGGCCATGCGCGGCAGGGATTTCGTGACGCCAGAGGACATCGTCTATACCGTCCCCGCTGTCCTGCGCCACCGCCTCGTACTGATGCCCGAAAAAGAAATGGAAGGCGCTTCGGCGGATGACGTGATCGACGAGATCATCCGTTCCATCGAAGTTCCCCGCTAGAACCATAGTTATGTCGTTGCCACAGCGATTTTATGCCTCTCTTTTTATCGGCCGCCGCTGGTACCAGCTGCTGGTGGCCGTCATCGTCGTCTTTATCCTGTCCTATGGTATCCCCGTGCTGTATACTGTCGGCCAGCTGACCCTGCTGTTCCTGGCGGTGGTAACTTTGCTGGACTACCTGGTGTTGTTCGCGATCCGTCAGCCCGTCGAGGTCCGGCGGCTGATGGCGGAAAGATTCAGCAACGGTGACGAGAACCGGGTTAGGCTGCAGGTCCGCAACCGGTATCCCTTCCCGGTCCGGCTCCGCATCATAGACGAGCTTCCCGATCAATTTCAGCGCCGCAACTTTGTACTGAAGGCAGAACTGAAGTCGGGGACGGAAGAAACCCTGGAATTCAGCCTGCGGCCGGTCCAGCGCGGCGAATACCATTTCCATGATATCCATGTGTATATTAAGAGTCCGTTCCGCCTGATCGTCCGGCGGAAGACCCTTGCGGCGGAAACGTCGGTAAAAGTGCTGCCTTCGTTCCATTCCCTGAAGCAATTCGACCTCCTCGCGATGGCGCAAAACATGGCGGAAAGCGGCAACAAGCGAATGCGGAAACTGGGGCACAGCCTCGAGTTTGAGCAGATCAAGGAATACGTGACCGGCGACGACCTGCGGAGCATCAACTGGAAGGCGACAGCCCGGAAGGGCGGCCAGCTCATGGTCAATACATTTACGGATGAGAGAAGCCAGCAGGTATATTGTGTGATCGACAAGGGAAGGGTGATGAAAATGCCGTTCGAGGGAATGAGTTTGCTCGACTATGCCGTGAATGCGGCGCTCGTCCTGTCGCGGGTGGCGCTCGTCAGGCAGGATAAGGCAGGATTGCTGACCTTTTCCGATCAGATCGGCACTTTCCTTCCGGCGGGCCGTAAGTCGGCCCAGATGAGCCATATTCTGGAGATCCTGTACAACCAGCAAACCAAATTCCAGGAGACGGATTACGAAAAACTCCATGTTATGATCCGGACGAGGATCACGCAAAGGAGCCTGATCGTGCTGTTTACCAATTTCGAATCGCTGTCGGGATTGCAGCGACAGCTGCCGTATATCAGGTCTATCGCGAAACAACACCTCGTACTGGTCGTCTTTTTCGAAAACACGGGGCTGGTGCAGCTTCGGAAGATGGAAGCAGAGACGATCGAGGACATATACACCCAGACGATCGCCGAGAAATTTGCCTATGAAAAAAGGCTCATCGTCAAGGAACTTCATCAGCACGGGATCGCGACCATCCTGACACCGCCGGAGCACCTGACGGTGGAGACGGTGAACAAATACCTCGAGATCAAGTCGAGGCTCGCCATTTGAGTGTCTATCTTTGCAGCTATGGAAATAACAGGTTCGGAACCGCACGCTTTCGACAAGGGTCAGGTGCTGTTGATCGACAAGCCGCTGGACTGGACGTCCTTCGATGTCGTGCGAAAGCTGCGCCGGCTGGTAAGGACCAAAAAGGTCGGACACGCCGGCACGCTGGATCCGCTGGCCACGGGATTACTGATCCTGTGCACGGGAAAATTCACCAAGCGGATCAACGAATATATGGCGCGGGAGAAGGAATATACCGGCAAAGTGGTGCTCGGAGCCTTTACACCGACCTACGATCTCGAAAGCAAACCGGTTTTATCCGGCGATTGCAGCGGGCTTACCGAAGCGCAGGTGAGCTCGGTGATCGATGCGCGGTTCAAAGGAGACATCCTGCAGGTGCCTCCAAGCCATTCGGCGATCAAGGTCGATGGTAAAAGGGTGTATGAACTGGCCCGGAAGGGCAGACCCGTGAAACTCGAACCCAGACCTGTGAAGATCTCCGAATTCGAGATCACGGAATTCAAATTGCCGGAGCTGTCATTCCGGGTGGTCTGTTCGACCGGAACCTATATCCGGAGCCTGGCGAACGATCTCGGGGCCGCCCTTGGTTGCGGCGGATACCTCGCTGGGTTGAGACGCACGCGGATCGGGGAATTCCGTGTAGAACAGGCGATGAGCATGGAGGCTGCCGAAGCGTATATCCGCGGGACCTTTGAGGGCGAAGGATAACCGTCAGAAGGGGTAATTGATGCCCAGCTGAAACTGGCCTTTCAGCAGGTTGAGGTCATGGAACCAAACATCCGGATAGCTAATGCTTTCGGGGTCCCTTACTTTATAGGCATAGTCGAGCCGGATCAGGAAATAGGGGAATACGAGCCTGAGCCCGGTGCCGGCGTCGACCGCGATGGCGTTGTAAAAGCTGCCGATCTGGAAGTCGCTGCCTTTTTGCGCCTGCGAGGTGTCGATCGGATGGCGGTCCCAGATATTTCCTGCGTCGACATAGAGGGCGCTCTGGATCCGGGTGCCGAGGACGGTGCCGATGGGGAAACGGTATTCCACATTGCCTTCCAGCTGGATATCGCCAAAACGGTCGAGAATACCGCCGTCGGCGGTCTCATAAAATTTGGCGGATCCAAGACCGAGCTGCCGGATCGTCCAGCCGCGCATCGAGTTGGGACCGCCTGCGAAGAATGCCTTGTAAAACGGCAAGGTTTCCTCCTGAACGCCCCGTTTACCGTAAGCAACCCCGCCGCCGGCGTACAACCGGATGGCCAGTTCCGTCGTCCTCCAGTCGATATGGTGGCGATATTCCACGTTGGCGCGGACAAACCGCCACAGGGCTCCCTCATTGAACGAGTTGATCATGCCGAACAGCAGGCCGCTGTTCTCCAGTGCCGCGGTGAAGAAGTCCGTTCCGATGCCGTGTTTCCTGACGGAGGTGTAGGCCGCCTGGAAGCTCATGACAAGCCCGGTCTTGAAGGCGAGGTTGAGCGATGGCTGTTTGCTGAGGTACTTTTTGAAGCTGTCGCTCTTGGTAAGATCGGTGTATTCGATGTTGACCGGGCGGAACAGCCAGGTCTTATTGCCATGGGTCCATTCGTAGCCGAAGGAGCCGTTGACCGACCTTACATTGAAAAATTCGCTTTGGTCGGACAGCCGGCGGTCGGTATAGGATGCATTTCCATCGATGACGGTGCGGATACTGTCCTTTCGGAAGATACGGGATATCAATTTCGGCCCGATCGCTTTCGGGAATGCGATGCTGTGAGACAAGGCCAGATCGGTAGTCTGTATAAAACTCCCGCCAAACTCGACGCCGGCGCGCATATTGGTCGACGTTTGCACCGATTCCCGGAATGCGTTCCTGTTCAGCAGGGACAGGTTGACACCGACGCCGAAGAGGGTGCCGGAGGCAAGAATGTCGTTGGTGTTGCGGCTGCTTTCGAGACTGGGTGCGATATCGTACTTTTTGTTCGGGTAGAGCTTCAGGGTGGCGTCGAGCACGGAATCTGAGCTGTCGGAAGGATTGAACGTCATCGACGATTGCTGCCAGGCCCCGAGCTGGTTAAAGCGGTTGATGGTCTGGATATATTTTTGCCACCGGTACTGCTGACCGGGCAGGAGGTAGACATTTTCGACGAGAGCTTTTGGCTTAAAGGAATTGGTACGGGAAATGATCGTGATGCCCCTGGCCGAGTTCGTATCGATATGGCTGACCGTGACCGTATCCTCCTGCAAGACGGGAAGGTCGGGATAGATCGTCACATGGCCGATCGAATAAGGTATGATGCGGCTTGAATCCGCGACGGGACGCTGAAAGACGATGACATTCATGGTCGGGTGCTCCCGTTTCTGACGTAGCTGTTCCAGCAACGCCGCCTGCTGAAAGGGATCGAGGGTGGGATCGAGAAGGGCCGCCAGGACGGTGTCGCGCTCGATATACAGGTCCTGTTTTGAAAACCGGAAGTATCCATGATTCTGGAAAAGCGTCACCAACCGGTCAAGTTCGTCCGACAGGACTTGTTTCGTTGCGGGCATCCCGGGTTTCAACAGTGACTGGCTGCGCGTCGACTCGGCCAATCGCTGCAATTCAGGGGTGGTTAGCGCGAAAGTGATGGAATCGAGCCTGAGTTGTTTCCCCGGCCAAACCCTGAAATCGATCCTGACGCGGTATTCGTCCCGTTCCGGGTGCCGACTGAAATGGACCGTATCGCGGCGGATCGTATCTTTAATCTCGGGGTTGAAATACCCTGATGCGTTGAGCAGGGCGACCATGAAGCCGATGGACCGGCGCAGGTTGGCGGTGTCGAAGACCGGGGGGGACATCACACGGCGATATATCCCTGCGATCGAGACCTGTTGAACCCGGAGGCTGTCGTCGAGCTGGTTGGCCAGGCGCGCGGCCAGGTCCTCGCGCTCGGATTTTTTCAAATTTCCTTCCACCCGGATTTTCGTGGCGAAAACAAAAGGACGGCGATAGGGATATTTGCGGGGAACCGTGCAGGCAGCCAGGGAGGCCAGCAGCGCTAATGCCAGCAAATGGGCAGGGAAGTGAAAAGAAACAGTAATTTGCCGGCGGCGCGGTCTAGCCAAGGTGAACAAACCCAATTCAATTTTAACTTTTTGTATACGAAACGAAGAGCATGCTGGTATCCAAGTCGCAAGTTAAACATATTCAAAGTTTAGGCCATAAAAAATTCCGCGACGAGGAGGGAGTGTTTGTCGCGGAGGGCCCGAAGATCGTAGGAGAACTGCTCCGCATTCCCGGGCTGCCGTGCCGGCAATTGTACGCGCTCAGGGAGTGGATCGCAGGGGAGCGCGCCGGAATACCCGCGCAGGAGGTCGGCGAGGCGGAGCTCGGCCGTTTGTCTTTGCTGTCGACCCCGAACCAGGTCGTTGCGGTATTCGCTAAGCCAGTCTTTCCTCCGCCGGATCTTGCAACCGGGATCACACTTGTGCTGGACGGGATCCGGGACCCGGGAAACCTCGGAACCCTGGTGCGGATCGCCGATTGGTTCGGTCTGAGAGGCGTGGTGTGCAGTCCCGATTGCGCGGATCTGTACAACCCTAAAACGATCCAATCCACCATGGGCAGCGTGGGCCGCGTGCCTGTCATTTACCGGGATCCGGTGGCCATGGTGAAAGAATATCCTGATCTCCCGGTATATGTGACAATGCTCGGCGGCAGCGATCTGTACGCCATGCAAAGGATCGACAGGGGATTGATCGTGATCGGGAACGAATCGAAGGGGGTCAGGGAAGGGTTGAAGGAGTTAGCCACAGCCCGGATAACGATACCGGGCCCGGGCCGCGCGGAATCTTTGAATGCGGCGGTAGCTGCGGGGATCGTGCTATCCCACCTGGTAAAGGAGGGCGTCAGCGGAACTGGATCGCCCGGACGGGCTGGACTTTCCGGACGATGATCGTGGGGATCATCAGCACGAGGAAGCAAACCAGGAAGGTGCCGGCATTCACCAGGAGGAAATGCCACCATTCGAGCTTCACGACGGCCTTCGAAATATAATAGGCGTCCTCCGGAAGGGTGATAAAGCCAAACCTATTCTGCGCCCAGCAGATCAGCAACCCAAACGCGTTTCCAAGCAGGAGGCCAAACAGCGTGATGAGCGCGCCATGATAGAGGAAAATCCGCTGGATCATCGGGTTCGGCGTACCGAAGGCTTTCAGCACGCCGATCATGCGGGTCCGGTCGAGCACGAGGATGATAAGGCAGGTTACCAGGTTGAGGGTAGCAACGACGATCATGATCACCAGGGCTATGGCAATAGTGATATTCTGCAGGTTGAGCCAATCGAAAATATTGGGATAGATGCTGGTGGTCGGCCGGCTCGTCCACATCCGGGGAAGCAGGGGATCGACCTGCGCATATACCTGCGGTGCATCCCGGTAGTCCCTCGTGAATACTTCGTAACCTCCGATCTGGTTCGGCGACCAGCCGTTGAGCCGCTGGATCAGCCGAAGATCACCGATGGCAATCGCTTTGTCGTATACATCGATGCCGGTCTTGAACAGCCCGCATACCGTCATCGGCCGCACCCGGGGTTCGTTACCGCCGGACTGAATAAAATAGATCAGCACCTTTTTGCCGACGCCGACCTTGAGCTGCGCCGCCGTATAGGTCGAAATAACCACCTCCGAACTGTAGCCGCTGTCCGGGAAGGAAGGCCACCGGCCGGCCTTGAGGAATCCTGCCAGGTTATTAAAATCATAGGACTTTTCGACACCTTTCAGGAGCACCGCCTCAACGCCCTCACTGCTCCGGATGACGGCATTCTTGGTCGCGAAGGCCTGTACGGTAGCGATCGCAAGGTTGGCATGCAGTACGCGGAGCACGGTGTCATTCCGTTCTGCGGGCAGCTCTTCAGCCAGCGGAGCATCGTTCCCCGAAACGGCCTGGACGCGGATATCACCCCATAGATCGAATACCTTTCGGCTGATGGCGTCCTGAAAACCGCGCGTGAAGGCCAGCGTGAGTATCATGGCTGCCACGCTGATGATGGTGGCGCTGACGGCAAGCCGGAGGATGAACCTGGAAAAAGTCCGTTGGCGATTAAAGGCGATCCGTTTGGCGATAAAAGCGGCTACGTTCAAGTGGCGGGTAGTATTGATTGGTAAAATTAGTTTAATTTCACAAAACCGGGCAGAGCCCTGCACGCCTTTGTTGAAATCTCACTCCCATGAAGCGCTATTTCGTCTGTTGGTTATTACCGTTTTTTTTGGCCGGCCGCCTCTGTGCACAGCCTGTTACCGACATGGTCGTTTCACCCGCGATCGGCACCCCGCAACTGTATCCCGCGGGCAACCAACTGGGCTATCCGATCATCCGACTCAACAGTACCGACCAGCTCGAGCTTTCGTTCGACGACCTCGACAACGATGTCAAATCATATTCCTATACTTTCCAATTGTGCGATGAAGACTGGACGCCGTCGACGCTAAGCGAAACGGAATATCTGAAAGGATTCTCACAGATCCGGATCGAGGACTACCGGAGCTCGTCGATCGCGCTGGTCCCCTATACGCACTATCACGCGGTGTTGCCTGACCCCGATTGTGTCCCGATCCGTTCCGGCAATTACCTCCTCAAAGTCTTTACGGACGGAGACACTTCGAAGCTGGCCTTCACGCGACGTTTCCTGGTGGTCAACGCCCGGATCAACATCGAGAGCCAGCTATTACAGCCGGTGGATTACAATCTGGCGCAGACGCACCAACATATCATCCTGAAATTGAACGTACAAGCAGTCAATCCGCAGAATCCGCTGGACCAGATCAAGGTCGATATCCTGCAGAACTACCAATGGGCGAATGCGATCCGGAATCTCCGGCCGACCTTCTATACCGGGAACGACCTCCAATACAACAACGATAACGAGATCCTTTTCGAAGGCGGCAACGAGTGGCGGGGTGTGGACCTGCAGGCTTTCCGGTTCCAGAGCGACAGGGTGCAAACGGCCAATTACGGCAGGACGGGAACGGATATTATCCTGAAGGCGGACCCTGACAGGTCGGGCTTCGCCTATACTTATTTTGCCGATCTGAACGGAGGATATTTCATCCGCTCTACCGAAAGCATCACCGATGTGAATACGCAGGGAGACTATGCATCGGTGCTGTTCAGCTATGTCCCCAAGGACCGGAATCCGTATCCCGATAAGGATGTGTACCTGCTGGCCAGGTTTACGGGAGGGGTGCTGAATGATTCGTGTAAGATGGTTTGGGTTCCGGATCATGGTCGTTATGAACGGCGGTTCTTTATGAAAATGGGGTATTATAGCTTCTCATACGTGACGGTGGACAGGAACGACCCCGACCGCCGGCCTTCATTCGCGCTGACGGAGGGGAACCACGTAGAGACATCGAACGATTATATGATCCTCGTGTATTACCACTCGCCGTTGGGAAGGGGAGATGAACTGGTAGGCATTTCAAGGTTCAATAGCAGGACCGGGAAGTAGTGGCTTCGGCGGTTAATAACCTCCTTCGCCAAGGCTTCGGCGGTTAATAAAGATCAAAATTATTTTGGCGCGGGTTAAGCGGAATCTTTTATCTTTGCAGCGGCAAAGTCTTATACGACCAGCTCCCGCTGAACCCCGCCAGGGCCGGAAGGCAGCAACGGTAGGTGGTCGTAGCGGTGCGATATAAGTAACTTTGCCATTTTTTATTTTATCCATATACACGATATGAAATTCTTCATCGACACAGCCGATCTGGCGCAAATTAAAGAAGCAAACGACTTAGGAATCCTGGACGGCGTGACTACCAACCCGTCTCTGATGGCAAAGGTGGGTATCAAGGGCGAAGAAGCGGTGATCAATCACTATCGCACGATCGCCGAGATCGTGAAAGGGGATGTAAGCGCCGAAGTGACATCGACAGATTTTGCCAGTATGGTCGAAGAAGGTAAAAAGTTGCACGCGATACACCCGAACATTGTCGTGAAGGTGCCCATGATCAAGGATGGCATCAAGGCGCTGAAATGGTTCTCGGACAACGGAATCAAGACGAACTGCACGCTTGTCTTTTCGGCCGGGCAGGCCATTCTCGCGGCAAAGGCGGGCGCTAATTACGTGTCGCCTTTTATGGGCCGGGTGGATGATGCCAACTGGGACGGGGTGGAATTGATCGCGCAGATTGCCAACATGTATGCGGTCCAGGGTTGGGAAACCGAGATCCTCGCGGCGTCGATCCGGAGTTCACTGCATATCGTCAAGTGCGCGGAGGTCGGCGCCGATGTCGTTACTTCGCCGCTGGAGCCGATCCTGGGTTTGCTGAAGCACCCGCTTACGGACATCGGGTTGGCAAAATTCGTGGAGGACGCCAAGAAATTCAAATAACAAAGGGAAGACGGGACGCTTCCGGGAACGGAAACTGCGCGCCCGCCTGATCGATGGCTGTGACCGGGCCGGTTTCTGCAGACCCTTCGGACAATTCCGGATGGCTGCGGGGACCGGCCTGATCCGTTTCAGCGTTTTGGTACAGGGATACGACCTCGCCAATGATAATGACAGCCGGGTGGGAGAATTGATGTTCTTTGGCGAGCTCGGCGAGTCGACCGGCTGTCCCAACAATTGTTCGCTGGCGGGGCAGGGAGCCATCCTGGATGATCGCGGCGGGCATTTTCCCATATCCCTCCAATTGGTATAACCGGGAAATTTCCGGGAGCTGCCGCATACCCATATAAATTACAACGGTAGCCTTGCTCCTGAGCGCCAACCGGAGGTCTTTTGACAATGCCCCGTCTTGCCGGGTCCCCGTGATGACCCAGACCCCGTCGCTCACTGCCCGGTGAGTCAGGGGTATATTCGCCAGGCCGCCGGTCTGCATGCTGGTAATGCCGGGAATATAAGTCACGCTTATCCCCAGCTCCTTTCCAAACAAAAATTCTTCGAATCCCCTTCCGAAAATGTAGGGATCGCCCCCTTTCAGCCGGACGATCTTTATCGGGCTGACGGCATATTGCCTGATCAGTTCATGAATTTCCTGCTGCGAGATCGCCGGCGCGTAAGGCCGTTTGCCCACGAATATCTTTTGACAGCCGGGGGAGGCGAGGTCAAGGAGTGCGGGATTGGCCAAATGGTCGAAGAGGATCAGATCAGCTTCACAGAGGGCCCGCCAGGCTTTAACGGTAAGTAAATCCGGATCCCCCGGGCCCGCGCCTACAAGGATAAGCTGGGCTTCGTACATATAACTATTATGTCTATACAATTATTATATGGCCAAATATATGAAAAAAGGAGTAAATTATAGTTATATCTTGCTTATTTTGGCCAAGTAATTAAAATAATTTGTATAATTGCGCGTGGATGTATCATATATAATATATTAATATGTTATACGGAGAACAGCGAAATGAAGACAGGGAACGCGTGATCGTAGTGGTGGGTAACGGCATGGTGGGGCATCGATTTTGTGAAAAGGTTCGGGCCCTGGATCCGGGCTATCGCATCGTGGTCTTCGGCGAGGAGCCGAGGCCTGCCTACGACCGGGTACATTTAAGCGCATATTTCAGCGGAAAGTCCGCCTCGGACCTGGCACTGCCGATGAAGGGATGGTTCGATGACGAAGAGATCATACTTCACCTTGGCGATGCAGTTAGGGAGATCGATCGCGCCAAACAGGTCGTCCATTCCTACAAGGGGGTAGTCCAGCGGTATGATGTGCTGGTGCTGGCGACCGGCTCCAGTCCATTTGTTCCGGATATCACCGGGGTGGAAAAGGAAGGCGTCTTCGTGTACCGGACGATAGAAGATCTGGACCGGATAAGGGACTATGCGCCGAAAGCAAGTCACGGTGCGGTCATGGGCGGCGGCCTGTTGGGGCTCGAAGCGGCTAAGGCACTCCTTGACCTGGGTGTCCCCAGGACGCATGTCATTGAATTCGCCAGCCGGCTGATGCCCCGGCAGATCGATAGCGCCGGCAGCCATGCGCTGGAATCCAGCCTCCGACAGCTCGGACTCGAGCTGCATTTGAACAAAACTACCCTGGCTATAGAAGGGAACGGCCGGATCCAGGCCCTTCAGTTTGCAGACGATACAAGACTGCCGGTCGACATGCTGGTCATTTCCGCCGGAATTCGGCCCCGGGACGAACTGGCCCGGTTGTCCGGCCTTCCGGTCGGGACGCGCGGCGGCATCCTCGTCAACGAAAAGCTTCAAACGGCAGACAAAAATATATATGCCATCGGAGAATGCGCATTGGCCCAGGGGATGATCTATGGCCTCGTTGCGCCGGGTTATGAGATGGCCGATGTGGTGGCGACCAACCTGACGGGCGGCGATAAGCGGTTTACCGGCTACGATGTGAGTACCAAGCTGAAGCTTATCGGAGTCGATGTCGCAAGTTTTGGCGATCCCTTCGTCGCGGAACCGGACTGTCGGACGATCGTATATGAGGACCGTCACAAAGGAGTATACAAACGGATCAATATCAGTTCCGATGGTAAATATCTGAAAGGCGGTGTGCTGATCGGGGATGCGGGCGCCTATCACTTGCTGCATCAGACGGTGAACAATAAGGTGCCGCTGCCGCCCGATCCGGAGGATATGATCTTAGGCGCAAGGGGGGCAGCTGCCGAAGGAGGTGGCGTGATGGGCTTGCCTGACGAGGCCCTGGTCTGTTCCTGCGAGTCGGTCAGCAAAGCCAGGATTTGCCAGGCGGTCACCGGGCAGGATGCGACCACCGTGGAAGCGATGAAAAGGTGTACGCGCGCCGGGACGGGCTGCGGCGGCTGTATCCCGCTGGTGAAAGACCTCATCGCCGGGACGATGAAGGCAGGCGGTATGTACGTGCGCAACACGGTCTGCGAGCATTTCGCGTATTCCCGGCAGGAACTTTTCGATCTCGTCAAACTCAACGACGTGCGGACCTACGACGATGCGTTGCGGCATTGGGGCAACGGGGACGGCTGCGAGATCTGCAAACCCGCGATAGCCAGCATTCTGGCCAGCTGCTGGAACGAGACCATCGTCCGCCACGCGCCCATCCAGGATAGCAATGACCGTTACCTCGCCAATATCCAGAAAGGCGGAAGCTATTCGGTCGTTCCCCGCGTGCCCGGCGGGGAGATCACGCCCGAGAAACTGATCGTGCTGGGCAAAGTGGCAAAAAAATACAACCTCTACACGAAGATCACGGGCGGTCAGCGGATTGACCTTTTCGGAGCGCATGTCGCCGATCTGCCATCGATTTGGGAGGAATTGATCGCCGCAGGTTTCGAAAGCGGCCATGCTTACGGAAAAGCGCTTCGGACGGTCAAGAGCTGCGTGGGCAGCACATGGTGCAGGTATGGCCTGCACGACAGCGTGTCCTTCGCGATCGAGATAGAGGAACGTTATCGCGGGATCCGCGCCCCGCATAAATTAAAAGGCGGCGTCAGCGGATGCATCCGCGAATGCGCAGAGGCGCAGGGAAAGGATTTCGGCATCATCGCGACGGAGAAGGGGTGGAACCTTTACGTCTGTGGCAATGGCGGATCAAGACCGCAACATGCACAGCTACTGGCGGTGGATATCGATAAGGGGACTTGTGTGCGGTACCTGGACCGCTTCCTGATGTTCTACATCCGGACTGCGGACCCGCTCACCCGTACGGCGACCTGGCTGAACAAGATGGAAGGCGGGATAAGCTATTTGAGGAATGTGGTGATCAACGACAGCCTGGGAATGGGGAAAACATGGGAGGAGGAAATGCAGGTGCTGGTAGACAGTTATCACTGCGAGTGGGCTGCGGTCGTGAACAATCCCGAGCTCCGGAAACAGTTTGTCCATTTTGTAAACGCACCGCGAAAGAGGGATCCGGAATTGCGGTTTGATGAGATGAGGGGGCAGGTAAAGGCGAAGAATTGGTGAGGCTGTCCTGCTGGCCCTTACACCGCTTTTCTTCCTCCTATGGGTCGGCTTTTGGTTGTTGATCGGCGATTGGGGGGCCGGGCAGTGGGGCTTCGGTCCCCCGCGGAAGAAGGGCGGTTCCAGGGCAGCAGGACAGCCAGGGGCGGAGATGGGAGAAGGGGGTGAAGATGGGAGAGGAGGGATGGTGAGAGGGAGAAGGGGGTGGAGAAGGGGGGAGATGGGAGAAGGGGGAAGTAAACGTAAACAAATGTGTATGATAGACGCACCGATTAAATGGATGGCGGCCTGCAGGGAGGAGGATATTCCCGCGGAAGGCGGCGCCTGCGTTTTGCTGGAAGGCGAGCAGATCGCCATTTTTCGCTTCTCCCGCCGGGCGGAATGGTACGCTACGCAGAACCTTTGCCCGCACAAGCAGCAGATGATCCTTTCGCGGGGCATGACCGGTAGTGCCGGCGAGGCCTGCGAGCCGAAAGTGGCGTGCCCCTTCCACAAAAAGACGTTTTCCCTCCGGACCGGTTCCTGCCTCAGCGGGGACGAGTATCAGATCAGAACTTATCCTGTCCGGGTGCGGTCCGGAAAGGTGTACGTCGGATTTACCCGGCAGGATTGAAAGAAGTTGCGCATTTTTGCCTAAAATTCTTTCATGCGGGATATCACTCATAAGCAGATCTCCCTGCGGACGGCCAGTGCAGTTGGAATCCTGTTCTGTTCCGCGGATACGATCGCGCTGATCCGGGAAAACAAATTACCCAAGGGCAATCTTTTTGACGTGGCACGGGCGGCGGGATTCATGGGCGCGAAGCTCACTCCGCAACTATTGCCGCACTGCCATCCCGTTGCGATCGACGGCATGGAGATGGAGTTCGAATTCCTGGACGGGCAGTTGCATGAGGCGCTGGCGGGAACGGTCGCTGCGGCGCGCCCGGGTATCGTTATCCGCGGCTCGGCGAAATCGATCGGTCGGACAGGTATCGAGATGGAGGTGCTGACAGCGGTCTCAGTGGCGGCTTTGGAGATCTATGACATGCTCAAGCCCGTCGACAAACACCTGGAGATCGGACACGTCCGGCTGCTGGAAAAGAAGGGCGGCAAGAGCGACAGGGAAAAATATTTCGCCACGTCGCCGACCTGCGCCGTACTGGTCTGCTCCGACTCGACCGCCGCAGGAAAGCGGGAGGATAAGAGCGGCAGATTGATTGCGGGAATGCTCGAATCAATGAAAGCGGAAGTAAGGCACTACGCGATCGTCCCCGATGACAAAGTCAGGATCCAGCAGCAGATCCGGGACTGGGTGGCCGAGGATATCCAATTTATTTTTACGACCGGCGGAACGGGGCTTGGACCCCGCGATCATACCGTCGAAGCGGTGAAAGAGCTCCTTGAACGCGATGCGGACGGCGTCGCGGAAGCGATGCGGGCCCACGGCCAAATGAGGACACCGATGGCGATGATGAGCCGCGGTGTGGCCGGATCGATCGGCGAAACGCTGGTCGTCACACTGCCCGGCAGTTCGGACGGCGCCCGGGAATCGCTCGAGGGCATCCTGCCCGCCGTTTTTCATGCGCGGAAAATGATGAAAGGGGGAGGACATTAGTAATGATGAAAGGGGGGAAATTTGTAATGACAAAAGGGGGAGGACATTAGTATGGTGAGTTTTCAGAAGGCACGGGAGTTGGTGTTGGCGCAGGCGAGGTCGTTCGGGACAGAGACGGTGTCCCTGGAAGAGGCTTTCGGCCGGGTGCTGGCGGAACCGGCGTTCGCCGACAGAGACTACCCGCCATTCCCAAGGGCCACTATGGATGGATATGCGCTGCGGATGGCCGATCTGCACGACGGCATGCGTTCCTTCCGCATCGTGGAGACTTTGTTTGCTGGCGCAAGCGCGACCCGGCGGATCGCCGGAGGCGAGTGCTACAAGATCATGACGGGAGCGCCGGTCCCGGCCGACGCGGACCTGGTGATCCGGCGGGAGGACGTCACGGAAAGCGAGGAGAGCATGGCAGTTATCGATAAGGCCCCGGAACCCTGGCGCCCTTATTTGAATATTGCCCGGCAGGGGGAAGACATCCGGAAAGGAAATGTGATCCTGGGCAGACCTTGCCGTTGCGGACCTGCCGTGATCGGAATGCTGGCTTCTCTCGGGCACGCGTCCCCGGCCGTGGCCCGGCTCCCGAAAATCGCCGTCGTGACCACGGGTGATGAAGTCGTTGAACCGGGAAACCCGGTAGGTGCGGCGCAGATCAGGAACAGCAACCGCTGGATGCTGGAAGCGGCGCTTCGGGAAGAAGGAATAGTACCCCGGTCCAGGGTGCATGTCCGGGACGACCCGCAGCAATTAAAAAAAGTCATCGGGGGCGTGCTTCCCGCCGATGTGCTTATCGTGACGGGCGGGGTGTCGGCCGGAGATGCGGATCACGTTCCCGGCGTGTTGGAAGAGTTGGGAAGCCGGCAGCTATTCCACAAAATCTCTATGCGTCCGGGCAAGCCAGGATATTGCGGTTTGCTACCGGACGGCGGCATTGTCTTTGCCTTGCCGGGGAATCCGTTCTCATGCCTGGTTCATTTCGTGCTGCTGATCGCGCCATATCTGCAGGCTTGCTGGGGCCTTACTCCCTCACTTCCGGTCGGTATTGCGCTTGCGGCCGGACGACAAAAAAGGACACCCCTGGATGAATTCTTTCCGGTCCTCGTGGAAGGGTCGCCGGCTGCGGCCACTTTGGTTACCTTAAACGGGTCCGGGGACATCCGTCTTGGTCTTGGAGCCAATGCACTGGCGCTTCATCCGTCCACTGCGGGCGATATTCCCGCCGGTTCGTTAATCGATTGTTTTGCGCTCAGACATTCATAAGGCGGGCTGGATTTTCAAATTGTTTAAATAAATATGTAAATATATTTCTGACTGTAATGCGACTTCTGTCTATTATCCTTAAATTTATGCAAGATTTGGCGTAGAGGGCAATTAAACATAGCGGTGATGCGAGTTTTTATTCATATATATCGATATTTAATATAATTCCTGCTTACTTAGATCGCTTTTCATTTTTCGTGACGGTTGCTGCCATGCCATTACGCTCATCACCAAAGCAAACTGTCATGAAATCAAAGATCATAGTTGTCGGTTTGGTCTTCCTGACGGCGACTGAAGTGAGATGCAGTGCCCAGTTGTCATTGAGGGGCCAGTTGAGGGTCCGGTCGGAATTCCGGGATGGCTATGGGACGCTCGAAACAGCCGGAAGTCAACCTTCGATGGTCATCTCGCAACGGGCGCGGCTGACCTTTGGTTACCGGTCGTCGCGCGTGGTCTTTCAAGCCACTGTTCAGGATGTCCGGGATTGGGGAGCGGACGCTTCGACGATCGATAACGCGGACGGCGCAAGACTGGGCGTTCACGAGGCCTGGGCGGAGCTGATCCTGGCCAATTCCGCGGACAGTAGTTTCACGCCCTCCGCGATGCAATACCTGAGTTGCCGGATCGGCCGGCAGGAGCTGGTGTACGACGACCAGCGATTGCTGGGCAACCTGGACTGGCTGCAGCAGGCACGGCGCCATGACGCGGTTGTGTGGAAGGCCGTCTTGCATGACTGGCGAGCCGATCTTGGGTTGGCTTTCAATCAGAATACCGACGCCGTCAACTATAACGGCACCTATTATACGCCGGATAACGTGCCCGCATTTGTGAAGGACAATAAGGGTGATCTCGCCCCTGCGCCGGCGGGCTTCGTGCCGCTCGTCAATGGCGCGGGGTTCAGCGCACCCGGCGGAAAGCCTTTGCTGGCTACGGTCCCGGGAACGAATGGCGCCAGTCAGGACTATAAATCAATGCAGTTCCTTTATGTCGCCAAACAATTTCACCGGGTCAGGTTGTCGGGTCTGTTACTGGCAGACGAATTCGGGCGTTACGGGCTGGACTCCGTGCGCAATATCGCCGGAAAGGATACCGGGTACATCTATGGCTGGCATTTCAACCGGGCCGGCGTCAATGCCCGAATAACCGGCGGCTTGTATCTGACCGCCGACCTTGATCGCGCACAGCACTGGAGGCTGGCGACGGGGGCATACTATCAGGCGGGCAGGAACCCGGCCGGATCACGGCTCGGGGCATACACATCGACGGTATCGCTCAGTTATTCCCGCGGGATATTTTCTTATACGGCCGGGTGGGACTATGTATCCGGCAATAACGCGTATTCGGCGTCGACGTCGGACCATCGCTTCGATCCCCTGTATGGGACCCCGCACAAGTTCTGGGGATATATGGATTATTTCTATGCCGGGAGCGGTTCCGCGCCGGGGGGTCTGAGCAATCCATTCCTGAAAGGAAAATACAATTCATCGGGGGGCAGGTTTGCCGTCGAGCTGAGCTACCATTATTTCGCGTCGGCGGCGGAACAGAAGGATCAGAAAGGGAGCGCGTTGTCCAAATATTTGGGCAGTGAAGCGGACCTGATCGCCAACTATAACCTAAACGGTTGTACGACAGTGGAACTTGGCCTTTGCGGGCTCGCGGCGACCCCGGCGATGGAATATGCAAAGGGGATATCGGGCCCGGCGCGGCTTCGTTCGGGCTGGGTCTATCTGCAACTCAATATTCAACCCGACTTTCTAAAAAGATAACATGAACATGACAGGCCAGATGGATCGTATCCGGTTATTCTCGATCAGCAGTGTTCCCATGCGGACATTTCATTTGACATGGCTGATGTTCTTCATCTGTTTCTTCGGCTGGTTCGGACTGGCCCCACTGATGCCCATCATCCGCGCCGACCTTGGTCTGACCAAGGTGCAGGTGGGCAATACCATTATTGCGTCGGTCTCATCGACGGTCATTGCGCGGCTATTGATAGGTCGCTGTTGTGACGTCTGGGGGCCGAGACTGACCGCCGTCTGGCTGCTGGTGCTGGGGTCCGTCCCTGTCCTGCTGGTGGGGTTGGCGCGCGACTATACCGCTTTTTTGCTGTTCAGGCTGGCGATCGGTGTCATCGGGGCTTCCTTCGTGATCACCCAGTTCCATATGTCGCTGATGTTTGCCCCAAATATCAGGGGAACTGCCGGAGCGATTACCGGTGGCTGGGGGAACCTTGGCGGCGGTGTGACGAATATGGTCATGCCGTTGATCTTTTCGGCGGTAGTCGGGTTCGGGTTCACACCGCATGCCGCCTGGCGCTATTCGATGATCGGGCCGGGCTTGCTGATGTGGCTGGTCGCGTGGTTGTATTACACCCGCACCCAGGACAGCCCCGAAGGGAATTTCCGACGCGGGAAGGCCAGGATCGCTAAACAGCCGCGCGGCGACTTGATGCGGACGCTTGCGGATTGGCGTATTCTCGCGCTGGTGCTGGCTTATGCCTGCTGCTTCGGAATGGAGATCACCTTTGACAATGTGGCAAGCCTGTATTTTACCGACAATTTTCATCTTGGCGCGAAGGCTGCGGGGCTTTGGGCAGGGGTCTTTGGCTCCATGAACCTGTTTGCCAGGGCTCTGGGCGGAATAGCCAGCGACAGGGCCGGCGGGAGATGGGGGATGCGCGGGAAAGCGCTGCTGCTGGCTTCGGTGCTGCTGCTGGAAGGGATCGGATTGACGGCGTTTGCGCACACGAAGGTGCTGGCGTTGGCCATCTTTTGCATGATCTTGTTCGCGCTCTTTCTGAAGATGGCGAACGGGGCGGTCTACGGCATTGTCCCATTCATCGACGAAAAGCGGGTCGGACTGATCAGCGGGGTTGTCGGCGCCGGGGGCAACCTGGGCGGCATGTTGTTCGGGTTCCTTTTCCGCTCGGCAGAGTTGTCATACACGGATGCGTTCGGACTGATCGGCGTCGCTGCCATGAGCGTAGCGGTTCTTGTTTCTGTCATCCGTTGGCAGGCCGTGGCGAACCCGGCAGGAGCACGGGCTGTCAATCCATCGGCTCTGGCCGGCTAATCTATGGCTTTCAACCATCGTCATATCCAGCATTATTCTTCGATCTGTTGCTATTGCGGCGTCGGTTGCGGCGTGACCGTCAGCAAGGATAAAAAAGGCCGTATTGCCGTGGAGGGCAGCCCGGAATACCCGGTGAACAAAGGTCAGTTATGCAGCAAGGGCATGAACCTTCATCACACCGTCAACGACCGGAGCGACAGGCTCCTGTTTCCGCAAATGCGGCCGGGCAGGGGAGTGCCCTTCCGGCGGGTCGGCTGGGACGTTGCGCTGAACCGGGCCACGGCGGTGTGGAAAACGCTGATCGCCAGGTATGGGGCCGATTCGGTCGGGTTCTATGTGTCGGGTCAGTGTCTGACGGAGGAATATTATGTGATCAATAAGCTGATGAAGGGTTTCATCGGCAGCAACAATATCGACAGCAACTCCCGCCTTTGCATGAGCTCGGCGGTGGCCGCGCACAAGCTGGCATTCGGCGAGGACAGCGTACCGGTATGTTATGAGGACATCGAATTGACTGATTGCCTGCTGGTCGCGGGCGCGAACCCGGCCTGGTGTCATCCCATTCTGTGGCGACGGGTGGAAGCGCATAAGGCGGCGCATCCCGGGGTAAAGATCATTGTCGCCGATCCGCGGCGGACGGACAGCTGCGCCGTTGCCGATCTCCATCTACCCCTTCGTCCCGGGACGGATATTACCCTGAACCATGCGATCGGGCGGCTCCTGATCGAGCGGGGCGCCGCCAGTTCCTCCTTTATCTCGGAGCATACTGAAGGCTACCACGCCTATCGGGAACGGGTATTCGCCCGCAGCGTGGCGGAGGCAGCAGCTGTTTGCGGGCTGGAAGAAGGCGATATCCGCCTGGCGGCCGAGTGGATTGGTTCGTCGGGCGCCTGTATGAGCCTTTGGACGATGGGTCTGAACCAGAGCGCCAGCGGTGTGAATAAAGTATTGTCGCTGATCGATCTTCATTTGTTGACCGGTCAGATCGGCAGGCCAGGCGCCGGTCCTTTTTCACTGACCGGCCAACCCAATGCTATGGGCGGGCGGGAAGTCGGTGGATTGGCGAACCTGCTGCCGGCGCACCGTGAGCTGGGGAATGCGGCCCACCGCGAGAACGTACAGCGGTTTTGGGGCAGCGGTCCCCTGGCCGCCAAGCCCGGCCTTACTGCGACGGAGATGTTCGATGCGCTGGCGGATGGCCGAATGAAGGCGATATGGATCATCGGCACGAACCCGTTGGTCAGTCTGCCTGACGCGAGAACGGCGGAAGCCGCGTTGCGCCGCGCGAAATTCGTGATTGTCCAGGAAGTCAGTAACCGGCCGGAAACGCTGGCTTTTGCGGACCTGGTCCTGCCGGCAGCGGCGTGGACGGAGAAACAGGGAACGATGACCAACTCCGAGCGCAGGATCAGCCTGCTGGACAAGGTGCTCGATCCGCCGGGGGAGGCGCTTCCCGACGCGGAGATCATTTGCAAGTTCGCCGCGCTGCTCGGATTTCCCGGATTCAATTACGCCGATCCGGCGGCGATATTCAGGGAGCACGCATTGCTGACCGCAGGCACCTCGATCGACATCAGCGGGCTCGACTATACTGTCCTCCGCGACCGGCGGTCCGTGCAGTGGCCGTACCCGAAGGGTCGCACGGATGGGGGGACTTGCAGGCTTTTTGTGGACCGGAGGTTCCCGACTGCGTCAGGACGCGCGATGTTTCACGCGGTGCCCGATGACATCCGGAGCGAGAAGCCCGATCCGGCCTATCCGTTCATACTGACGACCGGCCGGATCAGGGACCAATGGCATACAATGACCAAGACCGGCAAGGTCAACAAATTGAAACAGCACATGCTGCAGGCTTTCCTTGAGATCAACCCGGAAGACGCCGGCAGACTTGGCATTGCAGACGGCGCTATCGTCGTGGTGTCCTCCCGGCGCGGGGAGGTGCGGGTGCCGGCGAGGCTGGCTGAGACCATCCGGCAGGGTGTCGTTTTCCTGCCCATGCATTGGGGCAAATTGTTGGACAACGATCTCAACCGTGCGAACAACCTGACGCAATCACTGCTCGATCCGGTGAGCAAGGAACCGGATTTCAAGTATAGCGCCGTGCAGGTCGCCAAATATAAAAAAACGCGGGAGCGTATCGTCATCGTGGGCGCGGGCGCCGGTTCGCATGGTTTCGTCCGAAGCTTCCGGGCCCTGAACGATGAGGATGAACTCATCGTATTCAACAGAGAGGACCAACCATTCTATAACCGGGTGCTGTTGCCGGATTATATCAGCGGCGCCCGGCAATGGGAGCAGCTGGTCAGGATGACAAGGGAAGAAGAGTCCGCGCTTGGCGTCACGCTTCACCGTGGAGTCAGCATTGAAAAAATCGACCGTGCAGGCAAATCGGTTACCGACTCGAGAGGAATCGTAACCCATTATGACAAACTGATCCTGGCCACCGGCAGCCGGGCGGCGCTACCGAGGCAGGTCCCTTCGCTGGACGGAATTTTTACGCTTCGCAGCCGGGCGGACGCCGACAGGTTCAGGTCCAGGGTTGGGTCCGGCAGCCATGTGATCGTCGCCGGCGGCGGACTGCTGGGGCTCGAGCTTGCCGCCTCTTTGCGTGAGATGGATATCCGGGTGTCGATCGTGCATCGCAGCTCCCGTTTCCTCGACCGGCAGTTGGACCCGCTGGGCAGCCAGTTGTTGCATGAGGAGATCATCGACCAGGGTTGCGAGGTCTATTATTCCGACGAGGTGCAGTTGTTCAACGGCCAAACCAAATTCTCGGGCGTCAGGCTGCGGAGCGGAAGGGTGCTGGAGGGCGATGCGCTGGTCTTCGCGATCGGAACCGTGCCCAATATCGAGATCGCGCGCGACGCGGGACTCGAATACCGTCGAGGGGTAGTGGTGGACGGATATTTAAGGACCAGCGATCCGCATATCCATGCGGTCGGCGAGATCGCTGAATTCAACGGCGGCCTGTACGGGTTCACCGCCGCGGCGGAGGAGCAGGCCGAGATACTGGCCCGGTACCTCCACGGGGATATCGCAAGTCATTATGGCGGCACGGTCCCGATGAACATCATCAAGATCCACGGATTCGACCTTTGCAGTATCGGTATTCCCGAATCGCCGGATAGCCGGGAATACGAAGAGATCGTCTTTATCGACAGGGCCCGTCGACACTACAAGAAATGCATCATTCACCAGGACCGGCTCGTGGGCACCATCCTGATCGGCGACAAGGAGGAATTCCGGGAGTTCCGCGAGTGGATCACGCGGAAGACCGAGCTCAGCGACAAAAGACTTCAATTGTTGCGGAACGGCAGCAGGGCCGAGCCCATTCAGGGGCGGCTGATCTGCAGTTGCAATAATGTCGGGAGCGGGAACCTGGTGAAGAAGGTCGGCGAAGGCTGCAGGGAATTGACCGAACTGTGCGCCGCGACAGGCGCCGGCACGGGATGCGGAAGTTGCCGGCCTGAAGTCAAAAAGATTCTGGAGGAGGCGTTGGCCGATGTTTAAAAAGAACTATACCGTCAAGGTCAATCTTCCTGGCGGCATCGTCGCTACCGGTGATCTATATGCGATCGTTGAGGCGGCGGAGAATGCGCGGGTGACGGAGATGCAGTTCGGCGCCAGGCAGCAGCTGTATTTCAGAGCGACGGACCGGTACTGGCCGG
>DATNBP010000045.1:0-5055 GCA_035572015.1 Puia sp.
TTATCCCGCCGGTCCCGGGTCTTGAAAAGGTCTCGTATCTCACCAGTGCCAGCATCCTCGATCTCCGGGAGGTGCCTGCGCATCTCGCGATCATCGGCGGAAGCTATATCGCGCTGGAATTCGGGCAGCTTTACCGGCGGCTGGGCAGCCAGGTGACCATTATCGAGGAGCACGACCAATTCCTGCCGAAAGAGGACGACGATGTTGCGGCGGAGATCAGGAAGATCCTGGAGGAGGATGGAATCCGCATCTATACATCGACCAAAGTGACACGGGTCGTCGCAGGAAATCCGGTGCGGCTGGACCTGACCGAGTCGCCGGGCGCCGGAAATAAGCCTCGCCCGGCGCAGGAGGCCGAAAATAAGCCCGGTCAGGCTCCCGATGCCGGGCGCATTCCGCCTCCGTTCCTTACCGCTTCGCATGTCCTGGTGGCCGCCGGGCGCCGTCCGGATACGGCCGGGCTCAACACCGCCGCAGCGGGCATTCGCCTCGGCGAAAAGGGAAGCATTGCCGTCAACGGGAAGCTGGAGACGAATGTGCCGGGCATTTTTGCCCTGGGGGATGTCACAGGGGGACCGCAATTTACACACGTTTCCTACAACGATCATTTGATCGTCAGCCGCAACCTGCTCGATCACGCCGACCTCAGTACGGACGACCGGCTGCCGCTCTATTGCCTGTTCACCGACCCGGAACTGGGCCGTGTGGGCCTGACCGAAAGGGAAGCCAGGGCGAAGGGTATGGAGATCAAGGTCGCTTGCATGCCCGCCGCGCACGTAGCCCGCGCCTTTGAGAACAGTGAGACCCGGGGTCTGCTGAAGGTCATTGCGGGCGCGAGGGACGGTAAGATCCTGGGCGCCGCCATGCTGATCACCGGCGGGGGCGAGCTGATGAGCATCGTCCAGATGGCCATGGCGGGCGGCCTTACCACCGACAAGGTCCGGGACATGATGTATGCACACCCCACCATCGCGGAGTCGCTGAACAATCTTTTCGCCAAATTGTAGAGCTGGGGTGATCGACGTCGCAAACATCACCAAGACCTTCGGCACGCGCAGGGCCGTCGACAATGTCTCCTTTTCGGTCGCCGAGGGAGAAAATGCGGTTTTTTTGGGGACCAGCGGCAGCGGCAAAACGACCTTGCTGAAGATGATCAACCGTCTGCTGGAACCCGATTCGGGCGAGATTTCGGTCGGCGGCCGCCGGATAGCAGACCAGCGACCCGAGGAACTCCGGAGAAGCATCGGCTATGTATTTCAGAACATCGGCCTTTTTCCGCATTATACCATCGAGCAGAATATCGGCGTCGTACCCAGACTGCTGGGCTGGGACGCGCGGCGGATCGCATCGCGTGTCAGGGACCTGATGGACAAGCTCAAACTGCCGCCGGCCCAGTACAAGGCCGCCTGGCCGCATGAGCTCAGCGGCGGCCAGCAGCAGCGGGTAGGGCTTGCCAGGGCCCTCGCCGCCAATCCACCCGTGTTGCTGATGGACGAACCATTCGGCGCGCTGGATCCCATCACCCGGGCCGCGGTCAGAAAAGATTTCAGGGAACTGGACGAGCTCCGTTCCACCACGATCGTACTCGTGACCCACGACGTGCAGGAGGCATTCGAACTGGCAGACAACATATTTCTGATGGACAAGGGGGCGATCGTGCAGCACGGAACGCCCGACCAGTTGCTGTTCCATCCGTCCGGCGAATATCCGCGCGAATTTTTCGAGGAACAGCGCTTCCAGCTGGAGGCAGAAAGGATCGCCAGCGATGACTATCCCGCGCTTATCCGGGCATTCGATCACTTCAGGAAAAACCGCGGCTGATGGAACAAGCGGGAAGCTTCTGGGAATTCGTGCACGCGCAGTCCGGCAAATTGCTGCAGCAAACCGTGCAGCACATCGGGCTGACGTTCATATCGCTGCTCATCGCCGTGCTGATCGGGCTTCCGCTGGGCATCTATATCACCCGGCATCGTCGTGCGGCCGGGTTCGTGTTGGGAATTGCGGGCGTTCTGCAGACCATTCCGAGTATTGCCTTGCTGGGCTTCATGATCCCGTTGCTCGGCATCGGGCCTCTTCCTGCGATCACCGCGCTGTTCCTGTATGCCTTGCTGCCCGTGATCCGCAACACCTATACGGGCATCGACGGCGTCGACCCGGGCGTGAGAGAAGCAGCGGTCGCGGTAGGAATGACGGCAACGCAACGACTCTTTCGCATCGACCTTGTACTCGCTTTTCCCGTGATCATGGCGGGTATCCGCACGGCGACCGTAATCAATGTCGGCGTTGCGACGCTGGCGGCCTACATCGCCGCGGGCGGTCTGGGGGAATTCATTTTCGGCGGCATAGCGCTCGATAACACGACGATGATCCTTGCCGGCGCCATTCCGGCCGCGCTGCTGGCGATCCTGCTGGATTTCCTCCTGTCACTGCTGCAGCATACGGCGGCCGCAAAGCGCAGGACGGTCATTCGGCTCCTGCCGGTGTTGCTCCTGGTCCTGTCTTCCCTGTATGTGCTGCCGGTCGGCTATGGCAGCCGGTTACTGGCGGGATTCACGCCGGAATTCATGGGCAGAAAAGACGGAGACATCGGGCTCCGTACCGTATATGGCCTCAGGATCAGGACGGTTGTCATCAGCGACGCCGTCATGTACAAGGCGATCTTTAACCGGAAGCTGGATGTGATCAGCGGCTATAGTACGGACGGCAGGCTGCAGGCGTATGACCTGATGGCATTGACGGATGACAAGAAGATCTTTCCGCCATATTATGCCGCGCCCGTGGTCCGCAAAGACGTACTCGAACGGTATCCGCAACTGGCGCCGGCGCTCGACCTGCTGGCGGGACAGATCGATGATTCGGTGATGACCGCGCTGAATTACCAGGTGGAATACCTGCATGAGCAGCCCGCCAAATGCGCCCATGATTTCCTGGTTTCCCGGGGTCTATACCGCAGCCCTCGCGCCGGTAATAAAGGCCTCGTCCGGTTGGGATCCAAAATATTCCCCGAGCAGTACATCCTTACCGAAATGTATGCCGAGCTGATCCGCGGCTACACGGATCTCGGGGTGGACAGCAAGACCGGGCTGGGAGGCACCCAGATCTGTTTCGAAGCGTTGGTCAACGATCAGATCGATTGCTATCCCGAATACACCGGCACGGCGCTTCTGGCGATCCTGCATCCCCCCGCCGCCGAAGAAGCGCGGTTGGCCGGGAGCCGCGACAGCGTCTACCAATATGTCCGGCGTGCATTCGATCAACGGTATGACCTGGAATGGCTCGCTCCCATCGGGTTCAACAACGCGTATGCCCTGATGATGCGCCGTAGCCAGGCACGGCAGTTGAATATCCGCACGATATCGGATCTGACCGATTACCTGAAAAACGATAAGCTATGAACCTGCTCGATCAATACAAGGCCGTGAGGGCCGCCAGCGAAGAAATCTGCCGCCCGCTGCAAACGGAAGACTATGTCGTGCAACCGATCGTCGACGTGAGTCCGCCGAAATGGCATCTCGGCCATATCACTTGGTTCTGGGAGGCGTTCGTGCTCCTCCCGCACCAACCGGGTTACCGGGTCTGCAATCCGGACTACAATTATGTGTTCAATAGCTATTATGAATCGATCGGTGCGCGGGTTGTCCGCACGGACCGGGGAAATCTCAGCCGGCCGTCCGTGGAAGAAGTGTATGCTTACCGGAAATACGTAGACGAAAAAATGTGCGCCTTCCTTTCTGCAGACCTTTCCCCGGCGCTGCGCGAACTGGTGACGTTGGGACTGAACCATGAGCAGCAGCACCAGGAGCTGTTGTATACCGATATCAAGTATATCCTGGGGCACAACCCGCTGCTTCCGGCCTGGTCGGACCATGATCCCGACGACGGGGATGCACCCTACCAACCAGGGGCGTCCGGCCGGACCGACGAGGGCTTAGCCGGGGACGGCTTTTTGCAAATGCCCGGCGGCCTGTACGAGATCGGTTACAGCGGCGAGGGTTTCTGTTTCGACAATGAACTGGGCAGGCATAAAGTCTGGCTGGACGATTACCAGATCGCCTCCCGCCTGGTGACGAACGGCGAATACCTGGCCTTTATCGAGGCCGGCGCTTACCGCGACTTCAGCTACTGGCACGCGGAAGGCTGGGATTGGGTAAAGAACCAGGGAACCGGCGCGCCGTTGTACTGGCATTGTATTTCCGGCCAATGGCATCGATACACGATGGCCGGTCTGCGGCCGCTAGACCCCGAACAGCCCGTCAGTCACGTCAACTATTACGAGGCGTCGGCTTTCGCCGCCTGGAGGGGGTGCCGGTTGCCCACCGAGTGGGAATGGGAAGCCGCATCCGGCCGGTTCCGCTGGGGAAAACGATGGGAATGGACGGGCAGCGCGTATCTGCCGTACCCGGGTTTCAAAAAAGCGGAGGGGGCTATCGGTGAATACAATGGAAAGTTCATGGTCAGCCAGATGGTCCTGCGGGGCGCGTCCGTCGCAACCCCTCCGGGACACAGCCGCCCCACCTATCGAAATTTCTTTCATCCGCCGCTGCGCTGGCAATTCACTGGCATAAGGGTTGCTAAGTAAATTGGCTGGTCTCATCCCTTCGGGTGTGCGAATTGTAAATATTAAAAATTGAGCTATGTTTTCAGTATCTCCCGCCAGATTGAACGGTCGCAGGCCCTCCACCTTTTACCACGAAGTCATCAATGGGTTGCAGGCGGAAAACAAGTACCTGTCGTCGAAATATTTCTATGACGAAACGGGGGACCGGCTGTTCCAGCAGATCATGGCTTGTCCGGAGTACTATCCCACCCGTTGCGAAATGGACATTCTGCAGCACCAGTCCCAACAGATGGTCCGTCTTTTCCGGGAATACGGCCATTCCTTCGACGTCATCGAACTGGGTCCGGGGGATGCGACCAAATCCTGGCACCTGTTGAAAGAACTGCAAAAGGAAAGGGTTCCGTTCACGTACTATCCCGTCGATATCTCGTCCAATGTGATCCGTTGGCTGGAAGACCGCCTGCCCGCGAGTCTCCCGGGACTGAAGCTGCAGGGTC
>DATNBP010000046.1:0-28882 GCA_035572015.1 Puia sp.
TTTCTACCAGGTGACGGACAAGGACTTTTTTCTTGCTGTCGATCCGGTCATCGAGGAGACGCAGGCGGTTGAGTCCGGCTATAACCAACGCGTTTTTTTTAACGCCAAAGGCCTCACCCTACGGGGTACGATCGCCGGAAAGCTGGGTTTCTCGGCATTCATCACCGACGACCAGGAACGCGGTCCCAGCTATTTCGGACAACGGGCCGAAAACTATCTTTACGTACCGGGCGCGGGCTACTACAAACACTTCAAGAAGACGGGCTACGATTATTTCGACAACCGGGCGTCCATTTATTTCAATGCCTGGAAGTATTTCGATTTCCAGATAGGTTATGACAAGAACTTCATCGGCGACGGCTACCGCAGCCTTTTTCTCAGCGATTATGCGGCGCCATACTTTTTCGGGAAAATCAATACCCGCATCTGGAAACTGAATTACCAGGTCATCTATATGCAGCTGGTCGACCAGCATTTTGCCCCCGACTCGGACTTCCTGTATCCCAAGAAATACGGCGTCACCCATCACCTCAGCATCAATGCGTTCCCGTGGATGACCGTGGGCCTTTTCGAAAACGTCATCTTCACGCGCACCAACGGGTATGAATTGTCCTATCTGAACCCGGTCGCTTTTCTTGTCTCGGCCCAACAGCAAAACGGCAGCCCGGATAAAACGACTGCGGGTTTGGACCTCAAGCTGAACATCGGTCATACGGTACAGTTGTACGGGCAGTTGCTGATCGACGAATTCATCCTGCACCAGATCCTTCACTATTCCGCCGGCTACTGGGCGAACAAACAGGGTCTCCAGGCAGGGGTCAAGTATATCAATGCGTTCAATATCAAAAATCTCGACCTGCAGGTGGAAACCAACCTGGTCAGGCCATACGCCTATCAGCATGACGACACGGTCGACAATTACAGTCACTACAACCAGCCGCTGGCGCATCCGCTTGGCGCCAACTTCGCAGAGCTGGTGGGCATCGCCCGTTACCAGCCGGCTTACAGGTGGACGCTGGAAGGAAAGTTGATCTATTACAAACAGGGGTTGGATTCCGCCGGCATCAACTTTGGCGGCGATATCTTCGAAAGTTACCTGACCCGGCCGAGGGATTATGGGTTCCAGATCGGATCCGGCATCCCCGCGACGGTACTGAACCTGTCGGGGACAGCATCCTGGCAATGGAAAGAAAATCTCTTTGTAGAACTGTCCGCCGCCTACCGGCGTTTCTCGGTCAATGATCCGACCGGGAATTATCATTCCAGCAGTTCTACGATGGTGACCGCCGGTATCCGGCTCAACATGTTCCGGCGACAATACGACTATTAGCCCTCGAAGATCAGCGAGAACACGATCATTCTCGACTTGAGCTTGTCGATCACATTGGAGTACTGCAGGTTCGGATCGCGGTCATGAACATTCTTCAGGCCCTCGCTGAATTTGAGCTCAGGTGAAAGGATGAATACCGGGAAATAGAACTGGAAACCGATCCCTATCTCCGCGCAGAAGTCGGACGGCGACAACTTGACAAGGTTCTGCGCCTTCCGCGCAGAAGAATTGGAGGCGAGGTCATATTGGTAATTGACGCCGCCCATCATATAGACCCGGAAATTGTCGATCCGGTCCGACAGGAATTTGACGTGGAGCGGAAACCCGAGCAGGAGGGACTGGATCTGTTTAGTCGCCAGTTGGGTCTCCCCGGCCGGCGGATATTTCACGTGATAGGCTAGTGTGTTGGAGGCAAAAATGAATTCCGGAAAAGCCACGCGAAACTCCAGATGGTCCATCACATGAAAGGTAAACATTCCCGACACCCCGAAACCTCCGTTATTCATGGGGTTGACATACAGCACACTATCGCTTTGCAGAAACTTCGGATTCGCACTGACTTGAAGGTGAGACTGTTCATACATGAATCCAATACCCAGGTAATAAGGTTTGGAATCGTGGTCGGGCAGGTTCAGACCGTCCCGGAGTTGCCCATCGGCATGCGCGCAGGCAAACATCAGCCCAAAGAGACATGACAAAAAATAGATACCCCCCTTCTTTCCAGATCCAAGTGCTTTCATAAAATGTTTAAAATCAGTAGATTAATCAACAAATTTCGATCTTGCCGGCGATGTGAGGGTAGATAATGCGCTATAGGTTGGAATTTGGGATGTATTAGAACGAAAAAACGACCGATTAATTGCGATCGCCGGTAGTTTCCCCGGTCCTACCACTCACCTCCGCCGCCGGCTTTTCCCCCACATAGAGGGAGCAAATCCCGAGGCTCAACCGCCGCAGTCGCGTATGGGTATAACCACAGCCCTCCAGGATCCGCATAAACGCCTTTCCTTCGGGGAAAGCCTGGACCGAATGATTGAGGTACCGATAGGCGTCACCGTTGCTGGAGGCCATTTTCGCGATTCCGGGTGCGACAAGCCGGAGGTAGAAAAGGTACAACTGGCGGATCCCCGGCGTTCTGGGTTGCGAAAATTCCAGAACGACCAATTTGCCCCCCGGTTTCAGCACTCTTCTCATTTCCTGCAAACCTTTCTCCAAATTTTCGAAATTCCTGACCCCGAAGGCAACCGTAACCGCATCAAACCCTCCATCCGGAAAGGGTAGGGCTTCGCTATCGCCCGGTTGCAGGATAACGCGGGATGCCAGTCCGGTCCGGATCAACTTTTGACGGCCGACTTCCAGCATCCCGGTGGAAATATCCACACCCGTTACGCGCGAACCGGGGAGATAACGACACATCATGATCGCCATATCGCCGGTGCCGGTCGCCACGTCGAGCGCCTGTACAGGTGCGGCGGCCGATGCGGTCAGCCGGCGGAGTTCCCGGATCGCGCGTTTGCGCCAGTACACGTCGATACCACCCGACAGAAAACGATTTAAAAAATCATACCTGAAGGCGATCTGATCGAACATTTCCGCGACCTGCTGCTTCTTTCCCAGCTGCGAGTCCCTGAACGGGACGATCTTGTCATGCGAATAGTTGGCCATTGCGGCTGCAAAGATACGCCGGCAATCGGTATCTTGCACCCTTATTCGCACACATGACCATCCGATCCGCCGTCTATGTCATCAGTAGTCCGGACTATCTCAAGTGTCCCGCACCGGACCGTCCGGAATATGCATTCATCGGTCGCAGCAATGTCGGCAAATCGTCGTTGATCAATATGCTCGCCAACAACGAGAAATTGGCCAAAACTTCCGCGTCGCCCGGTAAAACCCAGCTGATCAACCATTTTTCCGTGAATGACGAATGGTATATCGTCGATTTACCGGGCTATGGGTTTGCAAAGGTCTCACAGGCGCAACGAAAGAAATGGGAAAAAATGATCGAGGACTATTTGCGGCGGCGACCCAATCTCGTGAATGTCTTTGTCCTGCTGGACAGCCGCCACGCGCCGCAGCGCATCGATCTGGAATTCGTGAACACCTTAGGGGAATGGCAAATCCCGTTCACCCTCGTGTTCACGAAGGCAGACAAGGTCAACCAGCGGACTGTCAGTGGAAATGTGAAGGAATTCCTGGAAAAAATGCGGAGGAGCTGGCAGTTCCTGCCTCCCCACTTCGTGACGAGCGCGGTCAGGAAAACGGGCCGGGACAAGATCCTGGAGTCGATCGAAGAAATGAACGGCGCCGCCGGGCCCCGCGTCAGTTAACCACTTTATTCGCGCAACTGCTGCTGGCGAACGCTTCCGGTTTCGCTTTGAATGCGAAGCCCATTCCCAAAATATACCCCATGGCTTCCTTCAGGGCGTCGTTGCTCTTGAAGTGCGGGTTGGTATTGATGTCGGCATGCACTTCCATGTCGACATTGTACCGGCTGAAGAGGTTGCATAGTTCATATGCGATCTCGATGCTCTTAGCCACTTCCACCAGCATACGTTCCTTGATGGTGTACTGGTGACGGGTCTTTTCGTTGTGAATGAACATGAATCCGCCGTGACCTTCCCGGAGGAAAACGATCACGGTTGCAAATTCCGTTTCGATACCTTTTACCTGGGAATCGGTGCCGATACAAACTTTTAGCCGGTAACCCATTTCGGTCTCCCGCCGGATCGCATGCTCAACGGCATCGATAATGGGCAGATCGATCGGATCACCATTGAATTTTCGCCATAGCATATGTTAAAGGATTTTTCGAATTTACCGAAAAACGCCCTAAATAGCAAACAGGCATACATGTTAAAGTATTATTAACGCCTGTTGCCGTTAATATTGTCCGGTGCCGAGCAGCACCAGCGTGCAGGCCTCGAGGGTATCGATGCCCTTTTCAGCGGCAAGAGATTCCAGCTCCGGATTCTCGGTGCCGGGGTTGAAGATGATCCGCCGCGGATGCAACGACAAAATATAATCGTAGTATTCTTTTTGATTCGCGGGATTCAGGTATAGCGTCACGGTATCGACACCAGGGACCGGTTCCCGGCCGGTGGCTACCTCGACATCGCCGACCATTACCTGCTTTCGGCCAATGGCAGCCACGGGGTGACCATGGCTCCGAAGTTGTTTCAAAGCCAGATAGCTGTAGCGCCGGGGGTTCGCCGAGGCGCCCAGGACGAGGGTCTTTTTTGGTTCGGCGGCCATACAGGTATATTACAATTTACCCTGACATCTTGTTGCGATCACCTGCAGGATATTGTTTTGTATGTCCTTCATGATCCAGCCCGCCCACCAGCTGGCGTAAAAGTTGAAATGCGTATTGAGGGTAAAATGACTGTACAGGTGCAGGCGGAAGACGGAGTCGTTCAACTCCTGTAATTCATAGGTGCCATCGAGCACGTTGAAATAGTCCCCGCCGATGACGACGTGGCGGTCCATCGTGGTGGACGGGATATCATGCGGATTCGCGGTGATGCTGAAATGCATCTTTTTCCGGTCGGTATAATCCAAAACGACCTCCCGGAAGACCAGCCCTTTGCTGAATATCGCCTGGCGGCTGCCGCCGACGCCTGCAAAGTCGAGTTCCGCGCGGATGGGCCGGGGAAAGCCAAGGAAATTCGTGAGCTTGCCTTGGTCCTCCTGTTCCGTGATGGTCGGAACGCGGACGACATTGGCCCAGATCCTGCCGGCGGGCGCGCGGATATCGATCGACGTGTCGGCCTTATAGCGCGTAAGTAAGGGTCCCGTAAGCTTTTCCACCGGGGAGGCAAATACCGGAAGCAACAGGACAAGTGTGATCCGGAATCTGTCCCGCTTCTTTTTCCGAAAAAGCAAGAGATACCTGGCTACGAGGCCTCCCAGGCTCCCGAATACGATAAAGACAGGCAGGATCATGATCCAGCAGGCCCATCCCTCGATCCCGAATATCAAAGTCAGGAAAAACAGCAGGAAGATGGGAATGAGCGGAGCCGTCAGCGCATACCCGATGCTGATGTCCGGCTTCCGCGCCGCGGAAAGGAACACTGTCAGGAAGCCGATCACAGTCGGCACCAGGGTCACAAAGGAAACGGACATTACGGAGGCGAAATCCTTTACGATGTCCAGCCCGAACACCACGCGGAGGATCAGGGCGTACAGCACCGGGATGGCAATGACGACGAGGGCGGTTTTCAACGATCTCTTCATAAGCAATCTTTTAAGGATGAAAGCGCTTCTTCCATCGCGGGATAGCTGAAGCGGAAGCCTGTGAACTACGTAGCGAAAAAAAGCGCCTCATCGCTGCCGCGGCGGTTACCGGCCACCGAACAGCTTGACAAGGCTTCCGAGGAACCAGTGCTCGTCTGCTTTGATCATCGTATCGAGCGTGCGGTCGGCCTGTTCGCTGAATTTCCGGATGTTCTGGATGGTCTCCGTAAACGTCCTGACCGCCTTGTCGCGGCGATCCCCCTCCACTTCACCCAATTCCCTGAGCACCGGGATCATCTGGTCCAATTCCCGCTTCTTCCGTTCCTTTACAATTTGCCGGGCCACTTTCCAGATGTCCTTTTCCGCCGAAAAAAATTCCTTGCGCTCTCCCGGGATCAGCACCTTCTGCACCAGGCCCCAATCGATCAGTTCGCGGAGGTTCATGTTCGCGTTGCCGCGGCTGATACTCAATTGATCCATCACGTCCTCCGCGCTTAGCGGATCCGGGCTTACCAACAAGAGCGCATGAATTTGCGCCATGGTGCGATTGATTCCCCAATTGGTGCCGAACCTGCCCCAGTCGGCGATAAACCTGGCTTTTGCTTCCGCTAGCTGCATGAGGCAAAATTATGCAATCTTTCTGAACTTTCAAAATTTATTGAAAGATAATGGTGTGGGTTGTCGGGGAACCTCCGAAGGAGAGTGGCGCCGATCATGGGGGGCAGGTGTACATTTTTTTCTCCCGGGAACGGAAGCTTTTGCCTGGTCTGACGACCAGCGCAAGATAGATGCCGCCGTTCGCCATCCTGGTTTTGGTAAACAGGTCTGCCCAATTATCGATGCCCAGCAGCAGGGGGCCTGCCTTGAACGCGCCTCCCACCCATACCCGGCCATACGCCGTCACCTGCACGGGCAGATAGGCGCCGAGATTTTTCAGTTCCCAGCGGGGAGTGAGCGATAAGAGCGTGATCTCCCGGGTAAACAACCGTTTCTTGAGATTCGTGCTCCCCAGGTTGAGCGCCAGGGTGGCGTTTACCGCAAAATGCCCCGGCATCGGCCGGTCGATGTTGATGACCAGCCGGGCCGGATCCCAAACCTTGAAATAGCCGGCGATCCGGCTGAAACCGGTCACTATGGTCGCCATGCTGTCATTGAATTGAGCGACACCGCGGATGCGATCGAATTTTTGATCGAGCGCCGAGTCCGTAATATTGGCCCGCGGGCTGGTAATCGCGCGACTTTGGGACCCGTATTTATAGTTGTTGAACCCGATATCCAGCAACGACATCCCGATCTTCCAATCGTAGTCGTAGTAACTGTCCCCGTCATCATACAGGTCGATGGTCTGCGGCTTGACCAGCCACTCCACGCCAAAGTCCGCGGCTGCTCCCGGCCGGGTATGACCCAGAAACTCTTCCCAGTTCTGCCAAGCGCTCCGGCCTTTTTTCCAATAATCATAATTGGCGGAATATGCATACCGGCCGTTGCCGGCTGCAAGCTCGTAGATCGTCCGGCTGCTGCCCGGGGAGAAGCTGCGATTCACGGAACCGCCGTTCAGTTCCGCATACGCGCCGGATATGCCTCGCATGAGCCGCAACGTCAGACCGCCGTTCAGGCGCCCGTACGCATTGTCCACGAGCGTCCGGCCGTATGTGACAAATCCTTCCAGCCAGCTGCTGCTGGTCATACCGGCGTCATAAACGGTCCCTTCGTTGACATTGAAAAAATCGTTCATGTTCTTCAGCGAGTCGTTGTAGTCTACGCGGCCTGTCCGGATCGCGCCATAACCGCGGATATTCGCGCCTGCTTCGATCGCCTGATCCCGGCCGAGGGAGACGCGCAGGTTGAGCAAGTGGACGTTAAAACTGAATGCGGCGTATCGTTTCATCGCGCCGTTCGCCCACCGGTAGCGGATAGTATCCTTGGACAGGTACGAAAAGTCGCTGAGCCGCATGGCGTTCGACGTATTCATCTCTTCCACCGAGAAGAGTGTCAGGTCCCAGGGGTAGGGGGTATTGACGATGGATGCGGGATTTGCCGCAGCACCGATCGCTCCTGCAAACGGCGAGCCTTCGATCGCATGATAGTCCTGCGCTCTCAGGCCTGTCGACCAGAGGAGAAGCAACGAAACGGAAGCGGCTAATTTCATGAAGCAGGTCTAAAACGGTTCGCCGTGCGTTTGCCGGATCAAAAATGAAACCAATTTAGGAAAAGGTTTCAACGAAAAAAGTAAAAGATTAGTGCGCTCTTCGCTGCCAAACCACCGTTGCAGCATTCTGCCTGTCCATAACCGCCGGCCAAATTGCCGGCGCCATCTATCTTCATATTCCTGTTCCATTTCATATCGCTCGATCCTTCCGGACAGGAAGGAGTCGATGCATCGATAGGCGATCTTACTGCCGTGCAGGGCCATGCTCATCCCGTTTCCGGCCAGCGGCGGGATCATGCCGGCCGCATCCCCGATGAACAGTAAATGCCGTTCCACCCGCGTCTTTCGTTCGTAGCTTACCTGCGAGATGGTCAGCGGTTCCCGAAACAGGAATTGCGCAGTCGAAAAGATCTCCCGGAGGTGCGGATTCCGGCAAAGGATCTCTTTCTCCATGGCGGGAATGGAATTGCCGCATTCCCGGAGGTTCCGGGCCGTCGTGATATAACAAAGGCAGCAGTTGCCGTCCTCGATCCGGGAAATCCCGCAGTAACCGTCCCTGAAATTGTGCAGCCCGATGCGATCGGCCGGGAAATCCAGACGCACATGGTACTTTACGCCCACGAAATTGTTGAACCGGTCGGATCTGTTTTGGGTGAACCTGCGCCGCCATTTGATGTCCAGGTTACTGCGCTTTCCAAAAGCCGCACAGCCCAACCTGGCATACAGCGTTCCGCTGCTGGTGCGGACCGTCGTCAGCTCCCGGTCGAATTGCATCTCCGTTACTTTCACCGACTCGTGCAGGTCTACGCCGGCGCCACGGGCAATTCCCGCAAGTGCGGCGTCGAGTTTATACCGGCTGATCCCGAAGCCGCCCAGAGGAAGGTCATGGGTAATGGACTGGCCGTTCGGCGCCGAGACCATCACCTCGCGAATGATCGGCAGGTTCCAGTCGCTCAACGGCAGTCCGAGTTCCTCCAGGAAATTCCAGCTTTCCAGGCTGATGTATTCTCCGCAAACCTTGTGGCAGGGGTATTTTTCCTTTTCGAGCAGCGCGACGGCATAGCCCGCCTGCGACAGCTGGATGGCGAGGGCAGTTCCCGCGAGCCCGCCCCCGGCGATAATGACGTCGTATGTCGATCTAGCCGGCTGCATATAATACGGTCAGGCCAGTAGATCGGTACAGCAACCAGCGGAAAGCCCATTTCCATTGGAGCCGGTATTCTCCGATCCCGGCCTCTTTTATAATCGCCATCCATTCGTCCCGGGTGAACCCACGCAATACAGACAGGGGTGCGTCATTCCTGACAAGGTAAGACCGGGAAAGAGATCTTGTGATCCAGCGGATGGCATGATAGGCGGCCGGATGCCGGTGCAGGTCGTTGATATACCAGCCCGCAGCGGCGTTCCTTTCCATCCAGCGCAGCATAAACACCAGCTCCTCATCCGTAAAGTGGTGACAAAACAGCGAGGAGAAAATGATATCCGGTTTTTTCCGGTCGAATTGCACGGCCCGGTAATCGGAATGCAGCCATTCCGCATTGCCGCCCTTCCATTTTTCCCGCGCTACGGCAATACAGTGCGCATTGTGGTCGACGCCAATTACCTCCGCCTCGACACCGTGTCGCCGGCAATACCGGTCCAGCACCCGCAGGTTGTCGCCGCCGCCGCAACCGATCTCGCAGATCCTTATGCGCCGTCTTCCCCCCAACAGCTTTTTCAGGCCGAGGATGCTTATACGGTGACCGCCAAGCCAGGTATTGATGACATCCAGCTCCCGCATATTCCGTTCGATATCGGCGAACGGAATGCTCTCCTGGTCGAGCAATTCTTTCTCGCAGCTTCTTTTTGAAAAACGGGTCATGCTAAACTGTTTCCGCAATGAATGTTTCCATCGTCAGACCCGGTCCGAATGCGGCGCCGAAGATCCGGCCGTCGTTGCCGGCTGCGCGTGCGGCCATCAACCGTTGCAAAACGAACAGGATCGTGGGCGATGACATGTTCCCGAACTCCCCCAGCACGGCGTAACTGTCATCGAGCCCGCCGTCGGGCAAAGAAAGACTTTTGCCGATCGCCTCGAGGATCCTTTTGCCGCCGGGATGGATGCACCAGTGCCGGATGCAGTCCCGGCCGACGCCGCCTCTTTTCAGCGCGTTGCCCACGAGTTCGGCAAAATCGGCTTCGATCAGATCAGTGACGTAATTGCTGAGCGTCATCCGGAAACCCGACGAGGAAAGATCCCAGGTCATCTGGCTCTTCCCGCGCGATACGATCTCCGAATAGAAGCTTTGCAATCGCAGCCCCCCCGCAGGATCATCGTCGCCCACCACCAGCACGGCAGCCGATCCATCCGCAAACAGCAGGCTCGACAACATATTGTCGACAGTCGGCTCCTGTTGAAAGTGCAGCGTACACAGTTCCGTGCAAACGATAAGCACCCTTGCCCCCGGCTCGGAAGCCACCAGTGCATTTGCGAGTTTCAGCGCATGCACGGCTGCGTAACAGCCCATGAAATTCACGGAGGTCCGGAACAAGCTTCCGGTAATGCCCAACGCTTCCACCAATTCCAGGTCCAATCCGGGAGCGCTCATGCCGGTACAGCTCACCGTTATCAGGTGGCTGACCTCCCGCGCGTCAAGCCTGCCTTGCAGACATTGCCGGATCGCTTCGAGTGACAGCGGCGCCGCGTGCCGGCGGTACATGGCCATGCGGCGTTCCAGCGATGGAAACGGCTCCAGGTTTTCCGTCGGCGGATAGAACTCCCATTGCGCCGCCGGAAGGGTATAATCCGGAATAACCGAATACCGCGATTCAATCCCGCTCTGGCGATAGAGGAATTTCAACGTCCTGTTCGCCTGATTGTCGCACGCATAAATACGTTGCATGAACGGAAGAATATCCTCCTGGCGGTGACGGTAAGGTGGAACGGCGGTTCCGATTGAAATGATCTTGCTCAAAATATGCTGCTGGTTTTATCTGCCAATTCAACGCTGCAAAGATGGGACCAACCGCCAATCACCAGCCGCCAATGATCAGCACCGCTATGAATCCCACGTTTAAACAAATGGAACCCAATACATTCATGCGGATGGTGTTAACATAGTTCGCCTGGGCCTCATCTCTCCAGACCCGGAAAGCCCATATGAGGAAATAAACGACGACTGGCAGCATGCAGGTTGCCAGCACATAAAATTCTGTTATCTGAAGGGTGGACATGAAATAGTAGCCAAGGAGCAGGAAAGCGATGGCATACAGAAGACCAGTGAATATGAAGCTTCCGCGGAAGCCCAGGATCATGCTCAGCGTCCGGACGCCGTCTTTCCGGTCGGCCTCGTGCTGGTACAGCTGCGTCAGCGGGTAAAAGGCTCCAAGCAGCAGCGAGCTGGCGATCATCGCCGAAACCGGCGCCGGATCCCTGATGACTGTCGCATCGGCGTGAAGGGGATGGCTTCCCTGGTAGACCAGGAAGAATATCAGTGCGCCCTGGCAGCCGGCAACCGTCAACCATCCGACAATGGGATATTTCTTCAGCCGGATGCCCCGGTAGCTGTACGCCCGTGAAGCGAGAATATATGCCAACAGTCCGGCGCTGAAATACCAACCGATGAGCAGCCCGAGAAGCAACCCCAGCAAATCCATCCCGAGTGTCACGACAAAAAGTTGTCGTGTGGGTTGCAGGGGATGCCCGACCCCACCGATAGGTCCTGTATCCCGGTCCATATAGCTGTTATAGCCGTTACTGGCAGGATAGATCAGCAGATGCAGGATCGCGAAGATCAGCAGGGCGCGTGCCCAGTCACGTGAAACCGCCTGGCTGAGCGCGAACCAGAAGACCGGCATCAGGAACAAGGAAAAAGGCAACCTGACCAGTTGAACCGTGCTACGTTCGATTCTCATTATATATCGTCGCCGCCGGCATTTTTGCCGGCCACAGCAGTTGCTCAAAGACTATTTTACCCCAGATCACTATCGCCATAACCGCCTTGATCCCATAAGGCCGGATGAATCCATTACGGACGGCCGCCGGCACCAGGTCGGAGACCGACAGGGAAATAAGCACGAAGGAGAGGAACAGCAGCCAGCCGTCCAACCAGCCGCGATCCCGCAAAAAATACCAGATCCCGATGCCCGCCATCACGATGATAAAGGTAGGCGACTCCGCCTTATGATTGAAGATCACCATCCAGATCAGGCAGGATGAAAGATACAGCAATCTGAACCCCGGATCCCGGTATAGCCGCCACCGGAGGAGCGGGACCAGGAACAGCAGCGCGCCAATAGCCGTCACCGCATTTTTCCAGGCGCCCAGGCCGAACCATTTTTCCAGCAGCCCCATGACCGACAGCCCGATGGAGGCGGACCGGTCGTTGAGGAGCAGGTGCAGCCAGCTTCGATACAGAAAGAGCAACTGGTGACCGCTGACGACGACCAGGGGCAAGAACGCGAAGATCAACATCCAAAAAAGCGACCAACCCATCAGTTTCCACTTGCCCGGGTAGAACAGGTAAAAGGTAAAAGCCAGCGCCCCATAGATCTTAATATAGAACGAGGCAACAATGCAAAGGGTTGACAGGAAATAGTTGCGGCGCTCGGCCAGTGCAAAGCCCAACACGGTCAGCCCGGCCATGAGTCCGTTGCTCTGCGTGTTCTGAATGGAAAGCAGCATTTCCAGCAGGCAAAACAGCAAGATCCAGCTTTTCTTCTCTTCGCGTATCCCCGGCAGCATCCGGATGCCCGCGACCAGGCAAAGCGCATTGATGAGGTTCCACAGCAATAACCCCAGGCTGTCCGGCATCCAGGAAAGCAAGCCAAAACAAAGGGCAAACCCCGGACTATATTTATACAGGTCCCAATGGTCTCCGGGAAAGAGCTGGTAGATGTCCTTCCCGTGCACGAGGTGGTAAAACGAGAATTTAAAGATGCGGAAATTGTTGTAATCGATATAGGGCCGTCCGCCGGGTACATATATTTTCGGGCCTGCCATCAATCCCTGCGCAGCGGCTATCACCGCAATCAGGATGTAGGCGGCCAATACGATCCGGGTGTTCCTGGATTGCCAGGTCCGGATAAGCGTCGCTTTGGTCAGATTCATGGGCTTTGTAAAAATATATGGTGGCTTTTCAACCGCCGTATGGCTTCATGCCTGCACAGTCACAGTCTTTCCCGACCTGCACGCCAAGCATGGCCGCAAAATGCCGGTAATGGCCGATCCGGTCTTCCCGGTCCCGTCGATTCGCGGGAGATTCCGTCCTGCATTCGACATTGCCGTTGATAATGTTGATCGTCATTCCGAATCCGGGTCGGCGACCGAGCCGCCGATCGGCCGCATTCGGTTGCCAAAGACCGGTCATTACCGCATGACAGGACGGCTCGTCGCCATAGCCCCGCATCCAGAACCAAAGAGCGGTCTTAAAAGCGATCACCCCGTCATGGCTCACGAGTTCAGGCCGTTCCAGCAGGGGCAGATGGAGATCCTCTCCGGCCTGCCCGTAATTGTAGGGATAGCTCAACTGGATCGGTCCGCGGCCGAAATAGTCCTTGCCCGGTACCGGGTGGAATTTCCCGCCATTCGAGACGTTGTATTGCGGACACCGGCCGTTCCCGCAGCCGAGCTCCTCGGTATAGAACAGTCCCCAAACATAAGCCCCGCCGGCGGCTCCTTCGCCACCATTGGTGGTTTCGTGCGCAATTTCACCGAAAAATGCGGCCAGCTCGCGGCGCCGGACCGTTTCATTGCCCTCCGCCGCGAATGCCGGGAAAGCCGCTGCGGCCGTAATCAGCGCCTGATAGGTATAGATCGGGTGATGGTGGGGAAAGCAGCGTTCGTACTGCGCCTTCGAGATCAAGCCCGAAAGGCCATGCTGCGCGGCCCCTCCGGGCTGCCCGGATATTTGACAGAAGCCCATGGAAAGCAATAAGACAAGGGTCCGCATCATTGCTCAAATTATGCAAAAACTACCACTTTTCGTCGCCTTCGCTTTGGTTGATCCGGAACGGGAGTGCCGCGTCCTCGTGGCGTTTCGGTATGGAATGTCCGGGCTCCTGCTGCTTCGGTTCCTCGCGGTGTTTGGCCTCTTCCCGGCGTTTCGGCTGCTCGCGGCGGATCGCTTCGTCGCGGCGTTTTGGTTCGTCGCGGCGTTTCGGTTCTTCGCGGCGGATGGCTTCGTCGCGGCGTTTCGGTTCTTCGCGGCGTTTCGTTTGTTCCGGGCGTTTGGCTTGCACGTTGCGTTTGGTTGGCTCCTGCTTCCTTTCGTGCCGCCGCTCTCCGCCATTCCGGCCTGCCGGCAGGCTTGAGGCAATTACAGGCGGACGAATGGCCAGACCCGCCACCATCACATGCGGATGGTTCTCGACCACCGGGATCGATCGGGCGATCAATTTCTGAATGTCCTGCAGAAATTCCTTTTCTTCCTGGTCACAGAAAGAAAGCGCTGTTCCGCTGGCGCCCGCCCTGCCGGTCCGGCCGATGCGGTGCACATAGGTTTCCGGGACGTTCGGAAGCTCGAAGTTGATGACATGTGTCAGTTCGTCGATATCTATACCCCGCGCGGCAATATCCGTGGCGACGAGGATGCGGGTATGACGGCTTTTGAAATTCGCCAATGCCCGCTGACGGGCATTTTGAGATTTATTCCCATGTATGGCTTCTGCCCTGATGCCGGCGCGGATCAGCCCCTGCGCCACTTTATCCGCGCCGTGCTTGGTGCGGGTAAAGACCAGTGCGGATGAGATCTTACCGTCCTGCAAGACGTGGAGCAACAGCGAACGTTTGTCTTTCTTTTCGACGAAATATATCGATTGCTGAATGGTTTCCGCGGTCGATGAGACCGGCGTCACTTCCACTTGGGAGGGATTGACGAGGATGGTGCCGGCCAGCTTTTGGATTTCCGGCGGCATCGTTGCGGAAAAGAAAAGTGAATGCTTTTTCGCAGGGAGCTTCGTCAATACCTTCCGGATATCGTTGATAAAACCCATGTCGAGCATCCGGTCGGCCTCGTCCAATACAAAGTACCGGATCTGGCGGAGGTTGACATATCCCTGGTCGATGAGGTCGAGCAACCTTCCGGGTGTCGCGACCAGTACATCCACGCCGTTCCGCAGCGCCTGCACCTGGGGGTTTTGCGGCACTCCCCCGAATATCACCGTGTGCCGGACGCCGCTGAATCTGCCATAGGCTGCAAAACTTTCATCTATCTGGATGGCCAGTTCACGCGTCGGCGTAATGACCAGCGCCCGGATCGGCGCCAGACCCGCGGAACGCGGGCCTTCGGGATTCGCGGCGTCTTCCATCATGAGTTGCAGCAAAGGCAGCGCGAATGCGGCGGTCTTACCCGTCCCGGTCTGCGCACAGCCAAGGAGGTCTTTTCGGTTAAGGATGATCGGTATAGCTTTTTCCTGGATCGGAGTGGGAACGGTATAGCCTTCTTTTTCCAGGGCCTTTAATAAAGGCTCGATGAGATTGAGATGTTGAAACGACAAAGTATGATCTGTTTAAATTGTAAAAAGCCCATCTACACAGCATTATCCTTCAGGAGTTATAACAGAAGGTTGTCACGAAAGTGAATAGAAAGGAGTATAACGGGCGCAAAGTTACGACATCTTTTTCAAATAACCGCGAGCTTTTGGCGATTCAATGTGTATTTACTGATAACCAATGGCTTGCGAGGAGAGAAAAAAAAGTATGCTTTCCGAAAGAAATTGCGGCCGAAAAAGGCCGCAAATGAAAAATCTTCCTATATTTGTGGCTGTTAGAACGGACATCGGAATAATCCGTGTGACTCAAATCAAGTTTTTAAGTTTGGTTGGAACAGCAAGGACACAGTTCTTAAGGGCAGCCTGTTTCCACAGGAGTGCCCAATAGGATAAGGTTTAAAGGGCCGCCTCATGTCTATGGGGCGGCTTAATTATTTCCCAATATTTTGCGGACTAAGGGCAATCAGATCATCATGCGCAGCGGTTCCTCCAACAGGCTTTTGACGGTCTGGAGGAAGGCTGACCCGCTTGCTCCGTCGACCACCCGATGGTCGCAACTCAGGGTCAGTTTCATGATGTTTCCGGGAACGACCGCCCCGTTCCTGACTACAGGAACGGCCTGGATCGAGCTAACCGCCAGGATGCAGGCATCCGGTGGATTGATGATCGCCGTAAATTCGTCCACGCCGAACATGCCCATATTCGAAATAGTGAAAGTGCTTCCTTCCCAGTCCGCAGGCTGTAGCTTCCTGGCCTTGGCGCGTTGAGCCAGGTCCTTTACCTCTGCGGCGATTTGCGAGAGGCTTTTGGTGTCGGCAAAACGTACAACGGGCACCAATAAGCCATCCTCGACCGCTACCGCCACGCCGATATTAACGTGGTGATTAACGCGGATCCTGTCTCCGAGCCAGCTACTGTTGATCGCCGGATGCTGCTTCAGCGCCACGGCGACAGCCTTCAGCACGATATCGTTGAAGGAGATCTTTACGGGAGAGACCTCGTTCATCCTGGCCCGGCTTTCTATGACCTTATCCATGTCGACGGTCATTGTAATATAGAAATGCGGCGCACCGAATTTACTTTCCGCCAGGCGCTTCGCGATGACTTTCCGCATTTGCGAAACAGGGATCTCCTCGAAGCTGACCTGGCCCGCGGGCGCTGCAGCCACTCCCTGTCTTCCTCCGGCAGCGGGCGTCGCGGCGCCGCCAGTCGCCGTTGCGGGCGTATAGTTGTCTACGTCCTTCCTGACGATCCGACCATTGTCTCCAGTGCCCGACACCTTGCTGATGTCAATGCCTTTTTCCGCGGCCATTCTCTTCGCCAGGGGCGAAGCCTTGATCCTGCCGTCGGCAGTAACCGACAGACCGCTGTGCTGGTCGGCTCCGCCGGAGGGGGCGGATGCGGCCTGCGTACCGGAACCCGGAGCGGCGGAACCCGGAGCGGCGGAATTGGAAACGGCGGAATTGGAAACGGCGGAATTGGAGGCTCCCGACCCTGCGGCGACTCCAGCCGTAGCTGAACCAGCAGCAGTCTTGTTCTTAGCTGCGGCAAGGATCTTCTCCAGGTCAACCTTCTTTTCATCGCCGATCACCGCCAGCAGGTCGTTGACCGCAATCTTTTCGCCTTTCCGCGCGCCGACATAGAGCAGCTTCCCTTCCTTATAGCTTTCCAACTCCATCGTGGCCTTGTCCGTTTCGATGTCCGCGAGGATATCGCCCTTTTTCACCGCGTCGCCCACTTTCTTATGCCAATCGGCGATCACGCCTTCCGTCATCGTGTCGCTGAGCCGGGGCATCAGGATCACTTCTTCCTGTTTGGAGAGGTCCAGGCCGCCACCGGGTCCACCGGCGGACGCAGTGGCAGTGGCAGGAGCGGCGGCAGATGCGGACGGAGAAGCGGGCGCAGGAGCGGCCGAGGGAGATGCGGCGGAGCCAGTGGCCGGACCAGCCTGTGGGGCTGCGCCTTTTTTCACGAGGTTCGTGATATCTTCGCCCGGAGCGCCGATGATCGCCAGCAGGTCATTGACCTGGATCTTTCCGCCCTTATCCGTGCCCGTATATAACAAAGTGCCGTCCTTATAGCTTTCCAGGTCCATTGTCGCCTTATCCGTTTCCACCTCAGCCAGCAATTCACCCTTTTTTACCGGATCGCCCACCTTCTTGTGCCAGGCGGCAATCACCCCTTCAGTCATGGTATCGCTCAACCGGGGCATTAAAATAACTTCAGCCATAACGCATTGTCTTGTTTGGATAGAAAATTGTGCCGGAGGCGGCCGGTGGCCGGCTCCTATGAAATCGAGCCGTGAAATTAAGACTTTTTGGTTTATCCCGGCGGACAAGCTGCCATGCGTGCTAGGCAACTTTCACGTTCCCCGTGCGTTTCAGGACGCCCCAGTGCTGCAACTCTCCTTTGAGGGCCCGCCGCACCGCGCGGAAAAGCACGAGCCAGGTCAGCCAGCGCCAGATCAGCCGTTGCGGGATCAGCCAGATCAGCCGGTATAATTTCTCGCGCTCGAAGCAAAACGCGAGTAGCGCCACGAGCAGATCCACCACCATAAAGAGCAGGTAATAGCCGCCAATCTTGGAGGCGTTGCCCGTGATCAGCCCGACCACCATAAAAAAGTCGGCGAGCGGGATGACGAAGGGGATAATGTACTGGAACATCAGTACGTTGGGCAGCGCCGCATAGCCCAGCCAGCGATATTTCCAATTGAGCAGGGCGTCGCGGTTCTTCCAGAACGTCTGCATCACGCCATAACTCCACCGAAAGCGTTGTTTGAAGAACTGTTTCAGGGTTTCCGGCGCCTCGGTCATGGCGACGGCCATGTTGTCATTCTCGACCACATAGCCGCATCGCAGGATGCGGATCGTGAGGTCGCAATCCTCCGCAAGGGTGTCGGTGGTAAACCCGCCGGCTTCCTCGATCGCCTTTTTCCGGAATGCGCCGATCGCCCCCGGCACGACGGTGATGCCATTCAGATATGCAAATGCTTTCCGGTCGAAATTCTGGCTGCTGATATATTCGATGGCCTGCCAACGGGTCAGCAGGTTTACCTGGTTGCCCACCTTCACATTCCCTGCCACGGCGCCGACGATGCCCAAACCTGCCGATTCGCCTTCGCCAGCCGTCAGTTTCCTGCGGTAGGCGTTGTCGCCAAAATGCGTCATCAGCCTGGAGACCGCATCGGGCAGGAGCTTGGTGTCCGCATCGATGCAGATCACATACTCGGCTTCACTCCTGCTGATGCCGTAATTGAGCGCCGAGGCCTTTCCGCCGTTGGGTTTCGTATACACCTTGACCTTCGGATTTCCGGCAAATGCCCGGCTGACCTTCTCATAGGTGGTGTCCACACTGCCGTCGTCGACAAAGATGATCTCGGAATTCGGGTAGTCGCCGTTCAGGAGGTTCTCAACCGAGCTCACCGCGTTCACTTCCTCGTTATACGCGGGAACGACTATGCTCACCAGCGGCGCGCCGACGCCCTGCGGGGTCCACCAGGCGGCCAACGCATATTTCCGTTCGCGGAAAAACTCCTTCGTGGCGATAAAGGCGATGAACAGCACCCGGCCCACCGACAGGATCATGAAGACCACAAACATCGAAAACAGGATATGCCCGCTCCAATATCCCAGCTCCGCGAAATAATAATTTATCTGCAGCAGGTAATAGCCGCTGCCCTTTGGCACCGGCGGCATCATTTCATCCCTGGTCTTGCCCAGGATGTCCGCCACCGTAGTGAAATGGAAGCCCCGTTTCTCGAAATAGTTGATAAGCCTCGGCAGCGCTTCCACCGTGGCCTCCCGACCTTCGCCGCCCGCGTCATGGAGCAGGATGATATTTCCGCTCAGCCCCTGCCGCGTCAGGTCGTCCTTTATCCTTATCGTTCTGGCGACGATGCTGTCGGCGCTGACGTTGGGCTCCCAGTCGAGCGGGTCGATGGATTCCCCGATGTCCAGGTAGTTCCTCTTCCGGGCGATCGCGACCGGGATCAACTCCTCCCATTTTTCGGGTTCGAAGTCGGCATTGTAGGGCGCCCGGAACATGATGGTGGACCTTCCGGTGATGCACTCGATCAGCAGCCGGGTCGACTCCATCTCCAGCACCGCGCGCCGCTGGCTGACCTTTGCGATATTGGGGTGGGTGAAGGTGTGGTTCCCGATCCCATGACCTTCCCTGAACTCACGTTTGACGATCGGTATATTGTTCTCGGCGTTGATCCCGATCACGAAGAAGGTAGCCGGTATATGGTATTTGCTGAGCGTGTCCAGGATCTTCGGCGTATATTCCGGATCGGGCCCGTCGTCAAAGGTCAGGACGAGCTTCATCGAATCCTCGGTCCCATATTTCCGCGCCACGAAACGGGAAGGGAGACTGTCATAGGTCTCCTCACTGATCAGCATTTCCCCGGTATTGACCTCGGGGGTGATCCGGCCATTGGTCGGCGTTGCAATGATATCCAGCACTTCTCCAGAACCTTCGTAGTCCACAAAATCGGCATTCGATTTGGCATCCACGCGGCTGAACGCGGTGAAATCGAAATGCGCCATGGCCGATTTTCGCATATCCTGGTCATAGAACGACCACATCCGCGGGTCTTCGTCCCCCAACCGCCAGATCGCGGTTCCGGGCAGCCCATATTCGGTCGCGAAACGCAACTCATTAAAGATCGTCGCCGCGTCGGTGAACTGAACCTGGTGCCGCACATTGTCGTCGTCGTCGTAATCGTAGTGCAGGTTGTAGGAGTCGTTGTCAAAGTCGATCGTAGCCTCCTGGTCCTTGGCGGTCGATAAAGCTTCCTGGTAGCTGACCGTTCGGGCCGAAAGGTCCTTACCCAGCCGCCAGTCGTACCCATAGGCAGCCATGCATAGGATCAGCTTCTGGATGGGGATGTTCTTCACCGCCGCATCCACCGCCCCCTCGATCCATTTCTGGTGCGCGATGGGCCCCGGGCCGGATTCGTCCGAATACTGGTCATAGGCCATCAAGAAGATATAGTCATTATACCTGGACAGTTCCTTGAAATTATAGTCATCATTGAAGGGAATGACATCCTGTGTCACCAGCAGGTGCTGGGCGTGCAACTGGTTGTACAGGTCCTTCTGGAATTCGACCAGTTTTTCATTGTTTGGCTCCTGTAACTCCTCGAAATCGACATTCACGCCGATGAAATTGTCCTTCTGGAGGATCCTGATCACGTCGCTGATCAGCCGCTGTTCTTTTGAGGGATCGTTGATGACCCGGTGTACGACGTCGCCCCTGAAATCTCCTTTGTAGTTATTGGAGAGGATCGGCATGATCTTCACGCCCGATTTCTTCATGACCGCCCAGGCCCGGGGATCGATATTCGTCGTAACCGTGTCGCCGGTGGGATCGAGGAAGATCCACTCGGGGATCACCAGGTTCATCTTGTCGATATACTGTTGCAGGGACAAAAAAGATTGCGCGTCCCAGTCGACGTAGAATGCGGCCCGGATACCCGTCGGGAACTTGGTGAAAGACCTGAAACTGGTATCTACCTTTACAGGCGCCGCATGCGACCGGTCCGAATCGCGCCGCTGGCCCGGGAAGGCGCCGCCGTGATAGGGAACTTTTTCATTGATGTATTTCCGGAATCCGCCGTATTGTTCGATCAGGCTATTCTTGAAGATGAATGTCCGGCCCGTGTCCAGCACTTTTTTATACAACTGGCTTTGTTCCTTGATCCGTGGCAGTGCGGGTGCATAACTGCGCCTGATGGTGACGATGAAGACGACCAAACCGAGCATGAGCAAAAAAAGAAAGATCCGACCCCCCCATTTAAATCTTTGCCAGCGCCCGGTCGAATTCGTCTGGAAGATCTGCCTTTTTAATGTTGGTGTCGAATTTCCGTTCATAGATGCATAGGTATTGACAAAATTCCCGCCAATCGGTTATGTGTCCAAGGTTACAGGCATCTTTTAACTAAACTATATGCCTCAATAATCCAGCTCCAGCCGCAGCCTGTCCTTCAGCTCCCTGACAAGCGGGTACTGGTCAACGATCTGCATGAACTGCTCCCGCTTGTTGAGGGGACGGTCTGCCGCTTCGTCAGCCAGAGGTCCTTCTTCCACCCGGACGGTAAAGCTGATCGACTTGTTGGCAAACACCTGTTGCAGATGATCGGAAATCCCGCGTTTTTCCTGTTCGATAAAGCGTTGTTGCAGGTTGTTGGTCGTAAGCACCTCGAATGTCCGGACGTCGACGATCCTTAAGGTCGCCATTTCGACGCTCTGGACTGCGGGATTGCGGTTTTCCCGGAGGGAATCTGCGTATTGGCGCCAGGCGCGGTGGAGGGGCTCCATCTCGAGCACCCGGCCGCTTTCCGCTTCCTTTTGCTGCGTCTGGCCGGCAAACTGCCGCCTGATCTTTTTCAGCGACCCCAGCGAACCCGGCGAACCGGGTGAACCCGGCGAACCCGGTGACTCCAACGAACCGGCCGATGCCGGCGAATTCAGCGAACCCGTTTCGACCAGCAGCGTCGCTCCTTTCTTCTCCGCTTCGTTTTCTACGGATTTTTCCACCCGGCGCTGGCCTCCGGCAACCGGGGCCATCGCGGGAATGTTCCGGAACGATACCGGTTTCAGCGGCTCCGGCCGCTTATTCCGCTCCGGAGATGCTCCCGCTACTACCTGCATAGCTTGTGCCAGATAGCAAAGTTTGATCAGGGCCAACTCGACATGGAGCCGTTTGTTGCGGGCGGACTTATAATTTATCTCGGCCTCATTCAATACGTTGAGTGCGCTGACCAGCCAGGCTGCGTCGACTTTTTTCCCCACGCTTACGTAGCGTTCCCTGAAACTTTCCACCGCCTCGAGCAGGGACGAGGCCTTCTCGTCCTTGCAAACGAGCAAATTGCGGATGAATTCCGCCAGACCGTTCAATACCAGATCGCCTTCGAACCCTTTGCGGTTGATGTCGTCGTAAATCAGCAGGGCCCCGGGAAGGTCCTGGAGCTGCATGGAATCGAGGATCCGGAAGTAGTAATCGGCATCCAGGATATTCAGGTGTTCGAGTGTATTCTTGTATGTAAGGGCGCCGTTGGTAAAGCTGACGATCTTGTCCAGGATGCTCAGTGCGTCGCGCATGCACCCCTCGCTCTTCTGTGCGATCAGTTGCAGCGCCGCCTTTTCCGCGCCGATCCCCTCCTTTCCTGCAATTTCTTCCAGGTGTGCCACGGTATCCGCCGTGGTGATCCGCTTGAAGTCGAATATCTGGCAACGGGAAAGGATCGTCGGAAGTATCTTGTGCTTCTCCGTGGTAGCTAAAATAAAGATCGCGTAGGGCGGCGGCTCCTCCAGCGTCTTCAAAAAGGCATTGAACGCCGAAGTGCTGAGCATATGCACCTCATCGATGATATAGACCTTGTATTTGCCGGCCTGTGGCGCGAACCTCACCTGCTCGACCAGCGATCGGATGTCGTCGACCGAGTTGTTGCTGGCGGCGTCCAGCTCGTGGATATTGAGGGACGAGCCTTCATTGAACGAGACGCAGGACGGACACCTGTTGCAAGCCTCGCCCCCGGGACCGACGTTCTCGCAATTGATGGTCTTGGCCAGGATCCGGGCGCAGGTCGTCTTTCCCACACCCCGCGGACCGCAGAAGAGGAAGGCGTGGGCCAACTGGCCATTTTTTATAGCGTTTTTCAGGGTGGTGGTGATATGGGACTGGCCCACAACCGTCGAGAAGTCCTGGGGCCGATATTTTCGGGCGGAAACGATGAATTTGTCCATGGTGTTGCTCCTTCGCAAACCTAGCACAAATCCCTGACATTCCCGGCCGGCAGCCGGCGCCGGCAGGGGTTCAAAAAAGCAGAGGCCACCGTTGTGGTGGCCTCCATTGTCTTTCAGCTCTTACAAATCAGGATCTACGGTCCTGCGGCTTAAGGTTCTTCATTTTCAGGTAATGGGTATATTTCACACATTGTGCCAAAATGATAGTTATTGAAAATCAGTTAATTGCGGAAAATTCTTTTTCCGGAATTGGTCCCATCGCGGGACAGAGGTCCAAAAACGAGAGCGTTTCCATCCTTCAGGCCAGCATCGGGTGCCGCTTGAACTCTTTGGTCCGGTCGAACAGGTACCGGTAGGTCGTGAGCTTCCGGCTCACATAAGTGTCGCCCAGGGATTTGGCGATATTGACCATTTTGACGTTGAAGTCCCCGATCCATTGCATCTCGTAATGGACGTAGAAGCCTGACGGCTGGACCACGTCCGCCAATTCCTGGATGATATAGGCATCGACGCCCTTGCCCTGGAAATCGGGCACGAGCGCGAACACGACGCCGGTAAAATGGCGGCAGGCGCCGCGCATCTTCAACCAGAGGAATTGCAGCATTTGGAGCCAGCCGACCCTGCCATTGAAGTGTTTGTAGTACTGATTCAATTCCGGGATATTCAGAAATACGGCGATCGGGCGGTCGCCGTAATAGGCAAACCGGGCGATCTTTTCGTCGATCAGCGGCTTCATCTTTTTGAACAGCTGAAAGGCCTGGTCCTTCCGCATCTCCTTCAGGCCGCCGTGGCCGGCGTAAGCGGCGTTGTAGACCTCGACGAAATCGGCGGCAAATTTTTCGAGGTTCTTTTTGTCCATGGTCTTCGTGTTGTAGAGGGGATCCGCCGCGACGGCGTCATGCCGCTGTCTGATCTTGGCGCTCAATGGCTTATTCGGGTCCAATCCAAAGCACAACTGATGAAAATAGGGTCTGAACCCATAATTCTCGAGCAGGTCCTTATAATAAGGCGGATTGAAGTTCATGGACCAGAGCGGCTCATTGAACCCTTCCACCAGCAGCCCCCACCATTTATCCCGCTCCCCAAAATTGATAGGTCCGTCCATCGCTTCCATACCGCGCTGCCCCAGCCAATGCCGGGCGACATCCAGCAACATGTCCGCAGCCTCCTGGTTATCAATGCAATCAAAAAACCCCATGCCCCCGACGGGACCGTCGTCACCTTTATTCTTATACTTTTTATTTACAAACGCGGCGATCCGGCCGATCAGCCGGCCCTCGTGGTCTTTCAGGATCCAGCGGACCACTTCGCCAAAGCGAAAGGCCTTATTCCGTTCCTTATCGAACACCTCTTCCACTTCCTTGTCGATCGGCCGGATATAGGCAGGGTTGTTCCGGTTGAGCTCCACATTTACGCGGATAAATTCCTTCGCCAAAGAAGGACTCGTCACTTCAATCAGTTGCATAGAGAATGATGATGGCCACAAAAATATAAATTTCGTGAAATGGGGGCGGGCGCGGCCGATTTTTTTTAATTTGTTACACAAATGTTTGCCGCAATTCAATACCTTTGCAGCCGAATTTTAAACCCAACTTATCTAATCACTACAATATGGCAAGTACCGGCAAAATCAAGCAAATCATTGGCGCCGTTGTCGATGTGCAGTTTGACGGCAAACTCCCCGAAATTTACAATGCGCTGGAACTGAAAAGGTCCAACGGCGAAACCCTGGTGCTTGAAGTTCAGCAGCACCTCGGGGAGGATAGCGTCCGGTGTATCGCCATGGATGGTACGGAAGGTCTTGTGCGCGGGACCGCGGTTACGGATACCGACGCGGCGATCACGATGCCGATCGGAGAGGGCATCAAAGGGCGTTTGTTCAACGTGACCGGCGACCCGATCGACGGTTTGCCCGCCGTATCCAAAGCCGGCGGCCGGCCGATCCACAGCAAACCTCCGGCTTTCGAGAACCTGACCACCAGCACGGAAGTGCTGTTCACCGGTATCAAGGTCATCGATCTGATCGAGCCCTATGCGAAAGGCGGCAAGATCGGCCTGTTCGGCGGCGCCGGCGTCGGCAAAACCGTCCTGATCCAGGAGCTGATCAACAATATTGCAAAAGCCTATTCCGGTCTCTCCGTATTCGCAGGCGTCGGCGAGCGTACCCGCGAAGGGAACGACCTGATGCGGGAAATGATCGAGGCCGGCATCATGAAATATGGCGAAGATTTCAAACACGACATGGAGAAAGGCGGTTGGGACCTCGCCAAGGTCAACATGCCGGAACTGGCGGAATCGAAAGCCACCTTCGTCTTCGGTCAGATGAACGAGCCCCCCGGCGCGCGTGCCCGCGTGGCGCTCAGCGGTCTCACCATTGCCGAATACTACCGCGACGGCGACGGCAAGGGCCAGGGTCGAGATATCCTTTTCTTCGTCGATAATATCTTCCGGTTTACGCAAGCCGGTTCCGAGGTCTCCGCGCTCCTGGGCCGGATGCCTTCCGCTGTGGGATATCAGCCGACGCTGGCGACGGAGATGGGCCTGATGCAGGAGCGGATCACTTCCACCCGGAACGGTTCGATCACTTCCGTACAGGCGGTCTATGTACCTGCCGATGACCTGACCGATCCGGCACCCGCAACGACCTTTGCGCACCTGGATGCCACGACGGTATTGAGCCGGAAGATCGCGGACCTTGGTATCTATCCCGCGGTCGATCCGCTCGATTCCACGTCCCGGATCCTGACCCCGCTGATCGTCGGCGACGCGCACTATGATTGCGCCAACCGCGTAAAACTGATCCTTCAGCGTTACAAAGAATTGCAGGATATCATCGCCATTCTCGGCCTCGACGAACTAAGCGATGAAGACAAAATGACGGTATCCCGCGCCAGAAAAGTGCAGCGATTCCTTTCCCAGCCTTTCCATGTGGCGGAACAGTTTACCGGTCTGAAGGGTGTGCTCGTTCCCATTGAAGAGACGATCCGCGGATTCAATATGATCATGGACGGGGAAGTGGACGAGTATCCTGAAGCGGCCTTCAACCTCGTCGGTACGATCGACGATGCGATCGAGAAGGGCAAAAAACTGCTTGCACAGGCCCGTCAATAAAATATCGCCGATGAACCTGGAAATACTGACACCCGAGAAAAAGCTTTTCAGCGCCGACGTGTACGGCGTGCAATTGCCGGGCGTGATGGGACTTTTCGAAGTGCTCAACCACCACGCACCCCTGGTCAGCGCGTTGAAGGAAGGGAAAATAAAGGTGCTGAAGGACAAAAGCAATCACCTGGCTTTCTTTACGATCCAGAGCGGATTCGTCGAAGTACTCAACAATAAGGTCACCGTACTGGTCGAGGGCGCGACCCCGGCGGAGGGCAAATCATAGTTCGCCGCAAGCCGTCTTAGTTCAATTGCGGATCGATCGGGAAGTTCACCATCATCTCGTATTCTCCGCCGAGATCCCTCAGGGCATCCTTCCAGATTTCAGAAGGTTTCTTGTGGAAGACCAGCCGGCGGCTGGCCTGTACCGTTAGCCAGGATTTTTCCTTCATTTCGTCGGCCAGTTGACCGCTTCCCCACCCGGAATAGCCGATATAAAACCGGATTTTCGCCATGTCGATCTCGCCCGTCCGGATCAGTTGGATGGCGGTTTCGAAGCTGCCGCCCCAGAACACTCCGTCGATGATCTCATAGCCCCCATGGATCTTTTCCGGGTACTGGTGAAGGAAATGGATCGTATCCATCTGGACGGGGCCGCCGAGATAAACGGGTATCTTCGTCAGGTCGTCCAAACCGCTCACCAGCTCATCCAGCGTATACTCATAGTTCTTGTTCAACACGAACCCAAAGCTGCCTTCATCCTGATGTTCGCAGAGGAACACCACCGTTCGCATGAAATTGGGATCTTTCAGGAAAGGATCAGCAATCAACAGCATACCAGGTGCGGGACTCTCCATACAGTCTAAATTAAGTAATCCTGCGGGATAACAAAATGTCACCATAAAAAATCGGGCCTTGTGACGGGAAATCGGCCCTTTCCGGCGTATTTTCGGGGTAAAACCCCATCTTTGTGAAACCTTCGTTAAATACGCCTCATTGCCCTGTATAAGAGGAACAAGCCGTTATCCTTTTTTTATTTTTGCTGTTGCCTCCATAGGGGCTGAGCTCTGAACTTAAAATCGGCGGTTTGAAAAAAATTTTCCCCATCATCTTCGTGCTGATCACGCTTTCCCTGGTCGGGATCATCTATATCCAGATCAACTGGATCGTGACCATGAACGAGAACAAACGGGAAGAGCTGTATCACCGGATGGTCGACGCGGTCCGTTCCGTCGCCAACGGGCTGGAAGCGCAGCGCGAAACCCCGCCCAGTTTCAAATCCTTCCACCCGAAGCCTGGTTCCATGTGGCGCCCGGCCGATCCGCTCCTCCTGGAAATGATGCGCATTCCGCCGATCACTCAGACCTACACCGTACCGGAGATCAACAGCCGTCTGCGAAAAGCGTTCAACGGCCAGGGTCTGAAGAACGCCCATTTTGAATTTTCGGTGTACTCCAATATCGGTTCGGCCGCGAACGTCAGCTTTCAGGCGCCCGAACTCCAGTCCAGCAATTTTATCAATGAATTCAACGATTCCGTCAACAACTGGAGCTTTGTCACGCCGCTACAGGCGCCGGAGAATACCGATGTGGGGAGCATCCTTCCCGATGAAGGTATCATCGTGGTGGTGCATGATTTCCGCGGGCTGGTGCAGGGAGAAATGCGGACGATGATCGCCAGCGCCATTTTCTTTACGCTCATGATCATTGCCGCGTTCTATGTCACCGTCAGCGCGCTGCTTCGCCAGAAAAAGCTCAGCGAGATCAAAAACGACTTCATCAACAACATGACCCACGAGTTCAAGACACCGCTGGCCACCATTTCTCTTGCCGTCGATGCGTTGCGCAACGAAAAGGTCGCCCACGACCGGGACAAGTCGGGATATTTTACGGGGATCATCAAGGAGGAGAATAAACGGATGAACAAACAGGTGGAGACGATCCTGCAGGCGTCTCTGCTGGACCGGCAGGAGCAACAGCTCAACCTGAAGACCCTTCATGCCCATCAGATCATCCGCGAGGCCATGGGGAATTTTCAACTCCAGCTGGAGGGCAAGGGCGGCGGTTCGGAGTTGCAGCTCAATGCGAAGAGCGATCTCGTGGAAGCCGACGAGGTCCATTTTATGAACCTCATCACGAATCTCATCGATAACGCCATCAAATATTCGAGGGAGAACCTGCTGATCCGCATCAGCACGCACAGCACTGCCAGGAACCTCGTCATCCGGATCGAGGACAACGGGATCGGCATGACCAAGGAGACGCAACGCAGGATTTTCGAAAAATTCTACCGTGCGCACACCGGCAATCTCCATAATGTCAAGGGATTCGGCCTCGGGCTCAGCTATGTAAAGACAATTGTCGAAGCGCACCAGGGCCGGATCAAGGTCGAAAGCACCGTCGGCAAGGGCACGGCCTTCACGCTCGAATTTCCGCTTGCGGCGCGGACTTCGCCGGAGCAACAGGAGGTCAGGTAACGAGTTTCGGCAACAACAGGCAGCCATCGCCGTAACTCAGGAAACGGAATCCCCGGGCCAGTGCATGATCATATAGTTTGCGCCAGTCTTCGCCGATCAACGAGGCAACCAACAACAACAGCGTACTTTCGGGCTGGTGGAAGTTGGTGATCAGCCCGTCAGCCACGCGCCACCGGTAACCGGGGGTGATCAGCAACTGCGTGGTGGTGACCAGCCCCGATAATTCCCGGGCCTTGATCCACTCCAACAAGGCGGAAAGCGCGGATTCCGCGGATGCGTTCCCGGCGATCTCATAGGCGTCCCACTGTTCGATGATCAGCCCGGACAAGGAAATCCGGGGTGCCGCAAGCACCTTCAGCCCCAGCCAGTAC
>DATNBP010000047.1:0-38244 GCA_035572015.1 Puia sp.
CGCGACGGTTATTTAACAGCGGGTCTTTTATTTTTGACCCTGCTTCTATCCACAAAAAGTTAAGGCTATGTCCGATTCCACAAAAGCTAAAATGGAAAGAGAAAAGGTATTGAGAAAATTGCTCAGGACCTGGCGAACTTCCAAAGAAACCCAACCGAAGGCCGACGTGCTCGTTTCCCGGAACCCGGAATTGAAGCGGTCGGCGACAGGCGGCCACCGCAAAAAATTCTGAGTCGGCCACGGAACTATGCCGCCACTAGGTTGACCCGATCGCAAAAATGACCCCACGCGAAATGGCCGCAGGCCATCTGGCGGTCAGAACAGCCGCAGCTGCCGCCCCTTTTCCTGTCCCGCAGGGGGTTTCTCTTTGCCGAATACCGTCCGGCCGCCGTATTTCCAGGATTCGGCGCGCTCCCGGGCGATGACGTCTTCTACCTGGCCGTTGGGAATAAAATCCTTTTCCGCCCGCTCCGCAATGGCGCTCAACTGGCGGATCGCCTGCAATTTGTCCCCCTGACCCAGTTTGGCCTTTTCGACCGCCGTCCGCAAGACACCGATCGTCTCGTCATACACCTTTTCGGGCACCGGGAAAGGATGCCCGTCCTTCCCGCCGTGAGCGAATGAGAACCGGGCAGGATCGCGGAACCGGGCAGGGGCGCCGTACAACACCTCACTCACCAGCGCAAGCGACTGCAAAGTCCGCGGGCCGACTCCTTCCAGCAAAACCAGTTCTTCGAAATCGGCGGGCTGCCGGTCATGCGCCAGCCAGAGGATCGCGCCCAGCCGCCTGAGATCGACATCGTCGGAACGGACATCGTGACGTGCCGGCATGACCAATTGCTGAACCTCCTGCATCATCGATTCCGGCTTCTCGCGGGTGAGGGCGAGGACACCGCTCCGCGCACGTCCGGCATCCCTGTCGGCCAGGTTCAGGATCTCCCCCTGCCTCTCCCCGCAGATGGCGGTATGCGGTTCCTCGACAAAGGAACGGAGGCCCGCGGAATGCCAGTGATACCGCCGCGCCGTCGAACTCGCGGGACTCATCCCCTGTTGAACGACGGTCCATTCACCGGTGTCGCTGAGCACGAAGCTGTGCAGGTACAACTGGAATCCGTCCTGTACGACCGTATTGTCGACTTTTGCGCTGAGCTTGCTGCACCGGACCAGCTCTGCGCCCTCGAGCGCGGACGTTTCACATATCCTGAGGATTTCCGCAGGTGTCTGCCGCGAGGCGGCGCCCTTCCCTCCGCACACATACAACCCCAGTTCCCGCCACCGGGGATTGATCGCGCGCTTCAGGGCGCCCATGACCGAGGTGGTGATACCCGAAGAATGCCAGTCCATCCCCATGACAGCGCCGAGGCTCTGGAACCAGAACGGGTCGCTCAATCGCCGAAGGACCTCGTTTTTGCCGTATTCTGTCAGCAACACCTCGGTAACGGCAAGCCCTAACCGAGCCATCCGCTCCGCCAGCCAGGCGGGAACATGGCCTCCATGTAGGGGAAGGTCCGCCGATCCGGATCTTTTCATGTTTTCGGTTTGCTAACAAATTTAGCGCTTTTCCACATACAAAAGCGCCGAGCCGACGACCGCCCGCGTCAATGCCTCGGGGCGGGTGTATAGGCCGCGGGCGAGTGAAGCCCTTCCTTTATCTCCTCGATCGTCTTGTTGTTGAAGGCGTCAAGGTCCTTTGGCGTCCGGCTCGTGACGAGACCGTTGTCGGTCACGACCTCGCGGTCTATCCAGATAGCGCCGGCATTCTCGAGATCGGTGCGCAGCGAGGGATAGGAGGTCATGTTCCTTCCATCCACCAGGCCGGTTTCGATCAGGAGCTGCGGGCCGTGACAGATGGCCGCGACGGGCTTTCCCGCCTCCAGGAACTGTTGCGCAAATTCCACAGCCTTCTTATTTTGGCGAAGCTGGTCGGGGTTGAGCACGCCGCCCGGCAGCACCAGCGCGTCGTAATCCTCGGACTTCGCATCGTCCAGCGGTTCGTCCACGGGCAATTCGATGGACCAGTGGTCCTTGTCCCAGGCCTTCACTTTTTCTTTTTGGGGGGAGACGATACGCACGTCTGCCCCGGCCGATTCCAGCGCCTTTTTGGGGCTGGTCAGCTCGACTTCTTCAAAGCCGCTTTCCGTCAGGATCGCGATCTTTTTTCCTGATAATACTCCCATATACATTTTTTTGATTTCGCGGGGGCGGCCCCGTCGGCTAACCGCCTCAAAAACGATACCATGGAATGCCGTATTTTTACACGAATGGGTGAATGGAACAGCCGTATGGCCCTTCCTTTGTACGATATCTGTATTATTGTAACCTAAACCAGGATCATATGTTCTTACGATCGGCGGTGTTCCTGTCCCTCGGCTTTTGGTTGCTGTCAGCCGGCGTCCATGCCCAGGATTCCACGGCCGGCCGGTTACCGACCCGCTGGGACCTGCAGACGTGCATCGACTATGCCAGGCGGAACAACATCACGCTTAACAGCCTGCGCCTCTCGGTCAGGACGGCGGAACAGAATAACCTCCTGGCGAAAGCGGCCCGTCAGCCGACCCTCGCGGGCGACGTCAGCGCCACCTACACGCACAGCAAGAACGCCAACCCCGTAATCGGCGGTTTCTCCACTCAATCCTCATTTGCGAACAACTATTCCGTCAGTTCGGGTATCACGATCTACAATGCGGGAGCGATCTCCGATAATATCCGGATGACCAATCTTCAGATCCAGGCGGCCAATCAGACAGTGATCCAGAACGAGCTGGATATTACGTTGCAGGTGGTGCAGGATTATCTCAATATCCTGCTGGCAAAAGAGAACGTCATTTATGTACAGGACCTGGTCAAATCGACATCGGCGCAGGTCGACCAGGGAAAGAAAGAATACGAGGTCGGGACGATCGCCCGGAATGCCTATATCGAGCTGGAGGCGCAACTGGCGGGGGACAAATACACGTTGGTCGCCGCCCGGAACGCCGTGCGCCAAAACAAGCTCACGCTGAAACAGCTGCTGCAGTTGCCGTTGCGGGACAGCTTCGATATCATCACGCCGGACACCGTCATCGCTTCGCAGATCGTCCCCAGCCTCGACTCGGTCGAGGCCTATGCGCTGCAGAACCGGCCGGAGATCCGGCTCGCGCAACTCGGGATCGAGATTTCGCGCTACAACCTCGCCATCGCGAAGACCGGCTACCTGCCGCTGCTTTCGGCTTCGGCCACGCTATCGACCGGATACTCCAACAACCAGCGGGACGATTTCGTCCAGCAGATGGACAACAATTTCTTTCAGCAGGCGGGGTTGAACCTTTCCATCCCGATCTTCAACCGGAGACAGGTGAAGACCGCCGTCGAAAATGCGAAAATAGAGGAGCAACAGGCGAGGCTCAACCTCCTGGGCAACCAGACGGTGCTTTCGCAGACGATCGAACAGGCCTATATCAACGTGCTGAACGCGCAGGGCCAGTACGACGCGGCGGTGCAGGAACTGAGCGCGAACGAGGAAGCGTTCCGCGTCGTCACGGAGGAGCAGAAAGTGGGGGCCGCCAACATCGTGGAGTACCTGCAACAGAAGACCCTGTACACGCAGGCGTTCGAAAACTATGTGCAGGCCAAATACAACTCGGCGCTGAGCATCGAGATCTATGATTTCTACATGGGCATTGCCGTCAAACTATAATCCTCGGTATGAAGAAAGCAATCATCATCATCGTTCTGATCCTCCTGGCCGGGGCCGGGGTCTGGTATTTCTATTTTCGAAAGGAAGAACAGCCCCTGGTCCTGACGACGGAGCAACCGCGCTACGGATATATCTCCAGGAGCGTCACCGCGACCGGGACCATCGAACCGGTGGATACCGTCAATGTCGGCTGCCAGGTCTCGGGCACGATCAACGCCATCTATACCGACTTCAACGCCAAGGTCACCAAACACCAGCTCATCGCGACGCTGGACAAATCTCTTTTCGAGGCCTCGGTCAACCAGTACAAGGCAAATCTCGAAGTCGCCAGGGCCACCCTCGTGTACGCCCAGAATACGTTTGACCGCGAAAGCACGCTGTATAAGGCCGGTGCGATCAGCAAAGCCGACTATGAAAACTATCAGAACCAGTACATGGGCGCAAAGGCCACGGTAGGCAGCGTCCAGGCGCAACTGGATGCGGCGGAGAAGAATCTTGGCTATGCCAGCATCTATTCCCCGGTGGACGGCGTGGTCATGACCCGCAATGTCAGCGTGGGTCAGACGGTCGCGGCAAGCTTCAGCACCCCGACCCTGTTCATCATTGCAAAAGACATCACGAAGATGCAGGTCCAGGCGGCCGTGTCGGAAGCCGATATCGGGGACGTCCGCACCGGCCAGCGCGTCACCTTCACCGTCGATGCCTATCCGGACATTTCCTTTACGGGGACCGTCAACCAGATCCGTCTCGAACCGGCCGTCTCCGCGAACGTCGTAACCTATACCACGATCATCAGCGCGCCCAACCAGGACCTGAAGCTGAAGCCGGGGATGACCGCGAATATCTTCATCTTTACGAGGGAGGTCGACAGCGCCCTGCTCCTCTCCGCAAAGGCGTTGAAGTTCAAGCCGGACCCGGCAATGGAAAAGCAATTCACGATTGTCCCCGACAGCGCAGGGGAGCGGCAGGTCCAGCGGGCCGCGCGCCGGATCACGAATAATCCGCTCGCAGCGCCGAGACACCGGCACGATACGGGCAGCCGCGAGGTCGACACGGCTTCGACCTCGGGTACGCCGGAGTTTGTCTGGGTGAAGGTGGGCGACAGCCTGGTGGAAAAGTTGGTGATGACCGGGCTCAACAACGATACCCAGGTCCAGATCCTGTCCGGGTTGTCGACGGAAGACCTGGTGGTGAACGGGGCCGGGATAATGACAAAGGGAGAGACCTCTTCAGGGGCGGAACGCAGCCCGTTCATGCCGACCCGGAGAAGACCGGCCAGTTCGGGCGCGCGCGGCGGCAGCGGCGGCGGTAACGGCGGAGCGGGGGGCAGGGGCAACGGCGGGCGATGAGGCAACGGCGGCCGGTAGAAAAATAAATCGACATGAGCGGGAACAAAATACTGGAACTGCATGATATCCGCCGGGAATTCCGGATGGGTTCGGAAGTCGTCCGCGCCCTCAAGGGCGTTTCCTTCGACGTGCGGCCGGGCGAATTCCTGACGATCATGGGTAGCAGCGGTTCGGGAAAGACTACCCTGCTGAATACGCTTGGCTGTCTCGACCGGCCGACCGACGGCACCTACCTGCTGGATGGCGTCGACGTCCGGAAGCTCAGTCGAAACGACCTCGCGAGGCTGCGCAACCGGAAGATCGGGTTCGTCTTTCAGTCCTACAACCTGCTCGCCCGCACCTCCGCCCTGGAGAACGTGGAGCTCCCGCTCCTGTATAACAACGAGATCGGCGCAAAGGAGCGAAGGGAGCGCGCGATCCGCTCGCTGCAGGCGGTCAACCTCGGCGACCGGCTCGACCACTTGCCGAACCAGCTCTCCGGCGGCCAGCAGCAGCGGGTGGCCATCGCCCGGGCGCTCGTCAACGAGCCGGTAATGATCCTGGCCGACGAGGCAACCGGGAACCTGGATTCCCGCACGAGCTTTAGCATTATGGCGCTGCTCCAGGACCTCAACGCACAGGGCAAGACCATCGTCTTCGTAACCCATGAACCGGATATCGCCTCTTTCAGCAGCCGAACGGTGATGCTGAAGGATGGAAAAGTAGTGAAAGACAGCCCGAATGAAAACCGCCGGTCGGCCAGGGAAGTCCTGGCGTCATTGCCGGCGGCCGAGGATTACTGAAAAAAGAAAAACATGTCATTCCTGAATCTTTTTCGGATCGCCCTCAAAGCGCTGCAGCGCAACAAGCTGAGGGCCTTCCTCACGATGCTGGGGATCATTATCGGCGTCGCCTCCGTCATCGCCATGGTCGCGATCGGCCAGGGCTCGAAACAGAGCATCCAGAAAGCGCTGTCGGGTATGGGCTCGAATATGATCATCATCCGGCCGAACAGCAATGTCTCCGCCGGCGCGCGGCTGGACGCCACCTCGGTGCAAACCCTCACGATGGACGATGTAAAGGCGCTGCAGCGGGAAGCGCCCCACCTCAGCGCGGTCACCCCCGTCATGAATACAAAGGGGCAGGCGATCTATGGCAACAATAACTGGTCGACTACCGTCACCGGGGTCAACACCCAATACCTGGACATCATCCGCCAGTGGCCGCTCAAGGACGGCGTGGAATTCACCGATCGCGACGTCCAGGCCGCCGCGAAAGTGTGCATCCTGGGTCAGACGGTGATCGCGAACCTGTTCCCGGGCGGGGAGGACCCGATCGGGAAATACATCCGGTTTGGAAAGGTGCCCCTGCTGGTCATCGGCACGCTCACCGCAAAAGGCGAAAGCGCTTTCGGCCAGGACCAGGACGATGTCATTATCGCGCCGTATACGACCGTTCAGGAGCGCATCCTGACCACCCGGTTCCTCCAGAATATCGACGCCTCGGCGATCGACGAGGCCTCGACCACACAGGCCTCCGACGAGATCTCGCAGATCATGCGGGCCTCGCACCGGCTAAAACCCACCGACGATGACGACTTCGCCGTCCGGACGATGCAGGAACTGATCAACACGTTCAGCTCCACCAGCCAGCTCCTGACGGTGCTGCTGGCCGTCATTTCGGGTATTTCCCTTCTGGTCGGGGGCATCGGCATCATGAATATCATGTATGTGTCCGTCACCGAGCGGACAAAGGAGATCGGGCTGCGCATGTCGATCGGCGCCAGGGGAATGGACATCCTGCTGCAATTCCTCACCGAAGCCGTCCTCATCAGCATCACGGGTGGGGTGATCGGGGTGATCCTCGGCATTACCTCGGCCCGGCTGGTGACCGCCTTCCTCAGTTGGCCGACCCTGGTGACAGAGTCGTCGATCGTATTGTCCTTTCTGGTATGTTTTATTACCGGGGTCTTCTTCGGCTATTACCCGGCCCAGGCGGCGTCGCGGCTGGACCCGATCGAAGCCCTCCGCTACGAGTGACAAGAATTATCGTACTTTTGAAGACCAAGCTCTACGCATGAACAAGAAAGAAGAGGTCCTCCAGGACGTCGTAATCAAATTCGCCGGTGACTCCGGTGACGGGATGCAATTGACCGGCAGCCAGTTCACCAACAATACCGCCATGCTGGGCATCGACCTGGCCACCTTCCCCGATTTTCCCGCAGAGATCCGCGCGCCGCAGGGCACCCTGCCGGGCGTGAGCGGTTATCAGCTCCGCTTTTCCAGCGACAAGGTCTATACGCCGGGCGACGAATGCGATGTCCTCGTCGCCATGAACGCGGCGGCGCTCAAGGCCAACCTGAAAGGACTGAAGAAAGGCGGTAAGATCATCGCCAATACGGAAGGATTCGACACCAGGAACCTGCGCCTCGCCAACTATCCCGACGGCGCCAACCCGCTCGGGGACGGCAGCCTGGAAAGCTACACGGTCATCAAGATAGACGTGACCAAGATGACCCGCGAAGCCCTGAAGGATATCACCCTCGGCACCAAGGAAAAAGACCGCGCGAAAAATATGTTCGTGCTTGGCTTTCTCTACTGGATGTACAACCGGAGCATGGATTACACGCTCAAATTCCTGCAGGATAAATTCGGCAAAAAGCCCGAGATCTTCGAAAGCAATGTCCGGGCGCTCAAAGCCGGCTATCATTTCGGCGATACCACTGAAACGTTTACGACCACCTATCGGGTCGAGAAGGCAAAGATGGCCCCGGGCATCTACCGGTCGATCATGGGAAACCAGGCCCTTGCCTATGGGCTCATCGCGGCTTCGCAAAAGAGCGGGCTGCCGCTTTTCCTCGGCTCCTACCCCATTACCCCTGCCTCGGATATCCTTCACGAACTGAGCCGCCATAAATCGTTTGGAGTTCGGACCTTCCAGGCGGAAGACGAGATCGCGGGCGTGACGTCTGCCATCGGCGCGGCTTACGGCGGCGCCCTCGGCGTCACGACGACATCCGGCCCCGGCATGGCCCTGAAGGCGGAAGCCATGGGTCTCGCCGTCATGCTGGAAATCCCGCTGGTCATCTGCGATATCCAACGGGGCGGACCATCCACGGGCCTTCCTACCAAAACGGAGCAAAGCGACCTTCTCCAGGCCTATTACGGGCGCAACGGGGAGTGCCCGATGCCGGTCGTCGCGGCCTCTACGCCAAGCGACTGCTTCGACGCGGTATACGAAGCGGTCCGGATCGCGGTCCAGCACATGACGCCGGTCATCTTTCTTTCAGATGGGTACATCGCCAACGGAGCGGAGCCGTGGAAATTCCCGAAAAGCGCCGACCTGCCGCCGATCGAAGTGAAATTCAAGACCCAGCTGGGAACGGACGAGACTACCTTTCAGCCCTATCTCCGGGATGAAAAACTCGTCAGGCCCTGGGCCATACCCGGCACACCCGGACTGGAACACCGGATCGGCGGTCTCGAAAAACAAAACATTACCGGCAACGTCAGTTACGACCCCGACAACCACCAGCTGATGGTGAAGATCCGCGAAGAGAAGATCGCCCGCATCGCCGACCATATTCCCCACCAGAAGCTGGATAGCGGCCCCGACAAGGGCGACCTGCTCGTGCTGGGATGGGGTAGCACGTACGGGGCGATCAAGAGCGCGGCGGCGGTCCTGCAGAAGGAGGGGCACACGGTTGCGCATGCGCATCTCCGTTATTTGCGCCCGCTCCCGGCCAACCTTGGCGGGATCCTCCATAATTTCAAGCAGGTGCTCATCCCCGAGATCAATAACGGGCAGTTGATCAGGATCGTCCGCGACGAATTCCTCATCGATGCCGCGGGCTACCACAAGATCATGGGCGTTCCCATCACCCGGTCCGAGCTCCTCGTCAAGATGCGGGAAATGCTGGGTGCTAACCGGTAGGCTGTCCTTTCTCTGAAGCCCCATCAAACCTGGCCGCCGTCGCGCAGCAACAAGCTAAGCTTGTAAATATCGATCGACACCTTCCCGATAAAGCCGAATTGGTCCTGTACCGGCTTAACCATCGCCGGCATTTCATCCGCCACCTTGACGGCCGCTTTCGACGGAGGAACCGCCTGCACCGGCGCGACACCATCCTCCAATGCGGCGACCGCCGCGCCGAGCCGCGCAACGACCAATTCGACGACGGTCCCGTACCGGGGGTCCGCGAATTTCGCGGCAAGCGGTTTTTCATAATACGCCAGCGTCGCGATATACGAGGTCAGCATTTGATTGGAGACGACGAACTGGTGCATGTCGGCGGTCCGCTTTTGCCGGCGCCTGGGTTCGGTGAGCATCCGGCCAAAAGCGTCTGAGAGGTTCGCCAGCGCCACGAATGCGTGCTTCCGCGACAGCTTATATTGCTGCTCGGGGACCGGCTTGCCCAGGTAGGCGGCCGCGACGTCCCGGAAATAAGCCATATTGGCCTTCAGGGCGGCCGTCATGGTATCCGCGATCCGCTGGTGCTCCCAGGTGGGAATGATAAAGACATTGGCCAGGAAAGCGATGGCGGACCCGATGACCGTGTCCAGCACGCGGTCGGCGATGATGACACGGAACCCGACAGGATACAACAGGTGGTACAGCAACAGGACATAGGGCGTGATAAAGGTTACTGCGACGAGGTAATTGGTGCGCAGGAACGCATACGTGCCGATCATGAAGAGGATCATGATCGCAAACAACACCTGGCGGTCGTGAACGGACCAGATCAGCAGGAACCCCAGCAACGCACCCCCCAGCGTCCCCATGAGCCGCGCGAAATTCCGCTTCTTGGTAAGGCTGTAAACGGGTTTCAGAATGACGATGACGGTCAGCAGGATCCAGTACCCGTGACCGACGGGCAGGAACCTGGACACGATATACCCGGCCATGGTCGCAATACTCACCCGCAGCGAGTGCCGGAAAATATTCGACTCCAGCGTCAGGTTTTCGACGATCAGCTTGCGGTCCATGTTCTGCCTTGCGACAAAGGGCGCGAAGTCGAGGTCCGGCCGGAAATTTCCCAGCAATTTCCGGTCGTAGGTAGTAAAACGATGCAGCACGTGCAACCTGCTGTTGATATCCTGCAGACTGTCCAGTATATTGCTCAGGTCGGCTACACCTTCCGCCGGATTCGCAGCCAACTCCGCCCGCAGCTGCGCGATCCTCGCCGACAGGACCGACCGGTCCGCGGAGGGTTTCCCGCTCATGACCGCCAGCCCGATCCCATCCAGTTCGGCGGCAAGACCGAGGATCAGCTTCCGGCAATCTTCCAGCAATTGTCCGTTGTCGAACAACCGGTGGAGCAGCCGGTAGTCCTGCTGCGACGTCATGATCCGCTCGAACAGGTCGATGCTGTCCAAAAAGATCATCACGAGAATTCGCCCCGTGAGGGTCGACTCCCTGACGACCTTCCGGCTCTTGAAGATCAGCTCGCGCAACAGGTCCTGCTTCTCCTGGATCGACACCTGGCTGTCGAGCAGTTGCCGGTAGCTCCGGTCATAATCGACATGCCGGGAATAAAAGGAAGCCTTGATCCGCAGGTAACCCGCCGTCGCCTGGATGCAGTCGCCCAGCGCCTGTTGGATCAGCCGGTACGGCCTGAAGCTATACAGCAGTAGACTCAGGCCGGTGTACCAAAGCCCGCCGGCGAGCACATAGAGCGCATTGTAGAGGTTGTCGGGGCCGTGGCGGTGCCGCCCGATGTTCAACACCATGACCAGCAACGCATTAATTCCGATCGACGTCGCGCGGCTGCCATAGATGCCGATGAAGGAAAAGATAAAACACAACAACAGCACACATCCGCCCATCAGCACGGCCGACCCCGCTGCCCAACCGGTCAGCAAGTCCACCAGGAAAATGATCAGCAGACAGGCGAGCATGCCATTGCGGCGATGGTGGATCGGGCCCGGGTTGTCCGTGTTGCCGACGCACATGGCGCCGAGGGAGACCGTAATGCCGGCGGACAGGTTGTGAAGATACCCCAGCAGTACGGCCGGCAGTACGATGCCGATGGTGATCCGGACCGCCCCGCTTAGATAATGGCTGTTGATAAACCGCTTGTATTCCCTGATATAATCCATGGTTACCCTTAAATGCTGAAGCAAATTATACCAAAGAAAATTTTACACCATATCTTTACTACTTTAGTTTTCGCATGAGAAGAGTTGCCATTAACCTGTTCACCTTAGCTTTGCTGTCCCCATGGGCCGGCCGGGCGCAGGAAATAGCAGGAATGGTAACCGACCACCGCCTCCCCCTCCCCGGCGCCACCGTGATGCTGAAACGCGCGGCCGATTCCTCGCTCATCAAGTTGGGCCTCACCGCCTCCGACGGCAAATACGGGTTCACGGCCATCCCGCCGGGCAGGTATTTTATCGCCGTCTCGCATCTCGGGTATGCGGACACGTGCTCAACTCCATTTTCAACCGCCGGCGGCGAAGGTTATCAGGTGCCCGCCCTCGTGATGAACGCCGTGGCCCGGACCCTTCGCCAGGCCTCCGTCACTGCCACCCGGCCGGTCATTCAGCAGCGGCCGGATATGATCGTTGTGAATATCGCCGGAACGATCAATTCGACCGGCGAGAACGCGCTGGACCTGATCCGGAAGTCGCCGGGCGTGACGGTGGACAACAACAACAACATCAGCATGAGCGGCAAGACAGGCGTACAGGTCTTCATCGATGGCCGGCCCACCTGGTTGACCGGTGCCGCCCTGGCCGCTTACCTGGGGAATTTGCAATCGGCGTCGATCGGATCCATCGAATTGATCGGCCATCCCTCCGCCCGTTATGAAGCCGCGGGAACGGGTGGCATTATCAATATCCGGCTCATCAAGGACCGGACGCTGGGCACCAACCTGACGGCAGCGGCCGGATATGCCATCGGCGATTACAGCAAGTACGACGGCAACCTCAGTTTCAATCACCGGACCCGGCGGCTCAACTTCTTCGGCGATCTCGACTATCATAACGCAATCACCTCGGCCAACAGCATTTACTACCGCACGCAGCCGGATTCGCTTTTCCGGCAGCGGGACGGCCTGCTGACGAAGGTGGTCAGCGAGACCTGGCACGCAGGCATCGATCTTTTTTTAACCAGGCAAAGCACGATCGGTATCCTCGTCAACGGAAGCCTGGTAACGGACAGCACGCTGACCGGCAGCAGAACGCCCATCGTCGTGCTGCCCGCCAACCGCACAGACCGTCTCCTGGTCGCCGACAACCGGAGCAGCGGTCTCGATGACAACTATAATTTCAACGCCAACTATCATTATGCCGGCAGCGGCGGACGGGAACTGGACCTCAACGCGGACTACGGACTGTACCGGCTCCGCCGCGATCAGCTCCAGCCGAACAATTACTTCGACTCAACCGGCAGCCGGCTGCTCTACAGCCACGACTACAATTTCCTGTCGCCGACGGATATCGATATTTACAGCGGTAAGGCGGACTACACCGTACCCGCGGCAAAGGGACAACTGGCGATGGGTGTCCGGGTTTCCTACGTCACCAGCACCAACAACTTCACCGAATACGACCTCGGGAATTCCGTCAAGACGCTGGACTCGCTGAACAGCAACCGGTTCAACTACACCGAAAATATCAACGCCGTTTATCTCAACTATACCCGCCGGTTCCCGAAAGGGCTCCTGTTGGAGGCGGGATTGCGGATCGAGAACACCAATAGCCGGGGCTTTTCGAGCGGCTGGCAACCGGGACCCCTCGAATACAAGGTATACGATTCAGCCTATCCCCGGCACTACACGGATCTTTTCCCAAGCGTTTCGCTGAACTGGAAAGACTGGACCCTCAGCTATAACCGCCGCATCGACCGGCCCGAGTACCAGGACCTCAACCCCTTTCTGTTCAAACTCGACGACTATATATTTGTGCGCGGAAACACCCGCCTGCAACCGCAATACGGCGATGCGCTCAACCTGAGCTGGTCTTCCGGAAAGGGCTTCAGCGCCGGCCTGAGTTATAGTCACATCAGCGATCTCTTTACAACCGTGACCGATACGACGGACCGGTCGAAAAGCGTCAATTCGAAGGTCAATCTCTCGGGCAAGGACATTGCCGGGGGAAATTTCAGTTACTCATTCCGGTTCGGATGGTATTCCGGCTTCGTGAATGTAAGTGGCTTCTTCGCGCATTACAACGCGGACTTCGGCCCCGGCGGGAGGATCGACGAGAGCGTCTTCAACGCGACGATCGTCTCACAGCACAATTTCCAACTGGGCCGGGACTGGACGGCGAGTCTCAGCGAGTATCTCAGCACGCCGAACATCTGGGAGGCCACTTTGCGCAGCCATACCCTATGGAGTCTTGACGCCGGCCTGCAAAAAAAGCTGTTCGCCGGCCGGGCGACCCTCAAGGCCGTGGTCACCGATATCTTTTTTACGATGCCCTGGGCGGCCAGCAGCAACTTCGGCGGGCAATATCTTTATTCCGCCGGCAACGCTGAAAGTCGCCAGCTCCGGGTGAATTTCACCTATCGGTTCGGCAGCACCCAGGTGAAAGCGGCGCGCCGGCGCCAGACCGGTGCGGAGGACGAGACCGGACGCGTCAGCACCGGCAGCGGGGGTATTGCACCGTAAGAAGGGGCGTCTTATTACGCGGTTATTCTTACCTTTACCGGCCGCAGCGGACCGGTGCTCCGCCCCAAATATCTATGCAAGCCATCATCGAGGAGATCAGAAAACTTTTTTCGCACTACAGCCGCAACCCGATCACCGGGTTGGACGTTATCCCCCAGTCCGGCAGCAACCGCATCTATTTTCGCATCCGCACGGCGCAGGGTTCCTGTATCGCCACATACAATGACAATGTAAAGGAAAACAAGACCTTTATCTATTTCAGCAGGCATTTCCGGCAGCAGGGATGTCCGGTGCCGGAGATCTATTTTGTAAACGACGACTGCACGGTCTATTTCCAGGAAGACTTCGGCGACACCTCCCTCCTTGGCGAGCTGGAAAAACAAGGCCACAACGACGCCGTCTATTCGATGTTCTGCCAGAGCCTGGAACAGCTGGCCCGGCTGCAGATCCGCGGGGATGCGGGCCTGGATTACGGGCAAACGATCACCTCGCGCGAGTTCGGGAAGCAGGCGATCCTCAGCGACCTCCTGTATTTCAAGTACTATTTCCTCGACACGCTCGGTATCCCCTATGACAAGGAACTGCTGATCGATGACTTTGACAATCTCAGCGCCTGGCTGACGCATGCGGACCACCGGTACTTTCTGTTCCGCGACTTCCAGAGCCGCAATATCCTCCTGAAGGACGGACATGTCCATTTCATCGATTTCCAGGGCGGGATGAAAGGCGCACTCCAATATGACGTAGCTTCCCTGCTCTGGCAGGCGAAGGCGGAATTGTCCGACGCCTGGAAAGACTCGCTGTTGCAACATTATATCGACTGCGTGGAAGGGCTGCTCGGCGAGAAGATCGACCGGCCGGAATTCGTGAACCAATACAACGGCTATGTGCTGATCCGGCTTCTCCAGGTCCTTGGCGCCTACGGCTTCCGCGGCCTTTTTGAGCGAAAAGCTCATTTCCTGATCAGCATCCCGCTGGCACTGCGCAACCTGAAATGGTTCTTCCAGCACCGCCACACGGGCATAACCCTGCCGGAATTCGACCGCCTGCTCGGGCTGGTGGTCCGGGATGAAGTGATCGCCAGGTTTCAGCCTGTGCAGGCCGACGAGGGAACGCCCCTCGTCGTCCATATCCGGAGCTTCTCCTACCGGAGAAGTATACCTGCGGACGAAACCGGCAATGGGGGCGGATTCGTTTTTGACTGCCGCGGCATCCTGAACCCCGGCCGCATTGCGGACTTCAAGGCCCAGACCGGCCGGGACAAGCCGGTGAAGGATTACCTCGAACAACAGACCAGGATGCCCGAATTCCTGAACGGCGTGTACGGCATCGTGGACATTTCCGTCGAAGATTATATCCAGCGCGGCTTCTCCAGCCTGTATATCAGTTTCGGCTGCACCGGCGGTCAGCATCGCAGCGTCTTTGCCGCCGACGCGCTGGCGCGGCACCTGCGGAACAAGTACCACGTAAAGATCGACCTTCATCATATCGAGCAGGAGGAAAAAGGCTGGGTGAACTGAGATGTTGTACTACGTGGTATATGGGCTGTTATATGGGCTTTCCCTTTTGCCGATGTGGTTCCTTTACAGGGTGTCCGACGCGCTGGCGCTGCTGCTGTACGGCGTCATCCGTTACCGGCGGCGCATCGTGCTCGGCAATCTCCGCATCGCCTTCCCCGATAAGCCGGAGGCCGAACGCCTGCGGATCGCCAGGAGATTCTATCGCAACTTCACCGACAGCTTTCTGGAGACGGTCAAATTGCTGTCCGCCGGGCCCGGCTGGCTCAAGCGGCACTTCGTTATCGACAATCCGGAGGTCATGGAAGATTTTGCCAGGGAAGGCCGGAAGATCCAGCTGTTCCTTGGGCACCTGTTTGGCTGGGAGGTCGCGAACGTGACCATGCCGCTGCTGACGCAGTTCACGTTTATCGTCGTCTATATGCCGATCGGAAACGGGGTTTTCGATAAGCTGTTCCTTCGGCTGCGCGGCCGGAACGGCACGGTCCTGCTGCCGGCCACCAATATGCTCCGGGCAATGATCCCTTACCGGAAATCGGTTTACGCCCTCGCGCTGGTGGCTGACCAGGCGCCCAGCGGGCCGGAAAATACCTACTGGCTCAATTTCTTCGGCCGGCCCACAGCCTTTGTCAGGGGGGCCGAAAAAGGCGCCCGCGCGGGTGACATTCCGGCGGTGTTCGCGCGGGTCTACAAGAGCGGCCGGGGCCTCTACCGCTCTCATCTGACGGTCATTGCGGACCACCCCGCCAGCCTCCCCGAAGGAGAATTGACGCTGCGCTACCGGGACCTGCTGGAAACGGCGATCCGCGAGCAGCCCGCGACCTGGCTCTGGAGCCACAAAAGGTGGAAATTTTCCTGGAACGACGAGCTTGCCCCCTTCTGGATCGACAGGGAAAAAAATTAACGCCGACCCCCGCGCGCCCGATTCGACAAATTTATAATACATTTATGAAGGCTCGTAAAATCGCCTTTGGCCCCATTGTACCGTGCCCGGTTGACAGGTAGAGGTTTCCTGATTAGCAGCAGAACCATGTAAACCTAAACCCAACCGGATGAGAAATTGTAAGCCCGGAGCGGCCCTGATCGACGATCACATGCTGCTCCATTGCCGCTCGATGCTGGTCCTGAATGACCGCGAACTCGAATTTATGCAACTGGTCTGTACCGAATGGACCTATAAAGAGATTGCGGAACGCATGTTCCTAAGCCCCAGGACGATCGATGGCTACCGGGACGCCCTGTTCGACAAATTGAATGTCCGGACGCGCGTCGGTCTCGCGATGTTCGCCGTCCGAACGGGAATCGTCAGCGTCGACCCGATTTCCGCCGCCTCCATCCGCTATGTCAAAGGGCCTTCACTGGCGCGCAGGAAGCCCGGGGCCATCCGGTTCCGCGCGCACTAATTAAGTACGCTCTTGTCCTTGACGATTTCGATGCCTTTTTGCTCCCTGATCGACTTCCAGCCTCCGGTCACGTTCCGCAGGTTATGGATGCCCTGGCGCTTTAACAGCGATGCTGCGATGACGCTGCGGTATCCTCCGCCGCAATGAAGATAAATGTTGAAGCGCTCCTCCAGGCTGGACATGCTGCCGGGGTCGGTGAGTTCGTGCAGCGGAATATTGACGGCGCCCTTTACATGGCCGTCCGCAAATTCTGTCTCGCGCCGCACATCCAGCACGAGCAGGTTCTCGTCAAACGGGATATCCATCGCGAGCTCGTCGGGTTCCACGTCAATGATCATATCGATGGGTTCGCCGGCACGCTGCCAGGCGGGGAACCCTCCCTCCAGATATCCGCTCACGCGTTCGAACCCGACCCTGGCGAGCCGGATGACGCTTTCCCTTTCCTGCCCGGGGACGGTCACGAGTACGATCGGTTTGTCAAAAGGCAACAGGCTCCCGGCCCACTCGGCAAACCTTCCGTCCAGGCCAATACTGACCGAGCCCGGAACGAAGCCGGCGACAAAGACCGAAGCCGGTCGCGTATCCAGTAGGATCGCATCCTCGTCTGCGGCAAGCCGTTTCACCGTCCTCAGGTCCAGTGGCGTCAGCCCATGTTCCAATACTTCATCGAGACTTTCATATCCCTCCTTGTTGATCCTGGCATTAATGGAAAAATACGATGGCGGCGCGTCGAGCCCGTCGGTGACCGCGCGAACGAATTCGTCCTTCGAGGCCGCCCGCAGCGCATAGTTGGTTTCCCTCTCCTCCCCGAGCGTACTGAACGTGCTCGGACCGAGATTCTTTCCGCAGCTGCTGCCCGGGCCATGGGCGGGGTAGATGACGGTATCGTCCGGCAGGGGAAGCACCTTTTTTTGCAGCGAGTCATACAGCATTCCCGCGAGCTCTTCTCTCGACAGGTTGCCGCTGCTCAGGTCGGGTCTGCCGACATCCCCTACAAATAATGTATCCCCGGTAAACAATAACGGCGCCCCGCATTCGGGCGTCCGGACAAGGTAACAGGAAGACTCGATCGTATGTCCCGGCGTATGCAATACTTCGATCGTGCTCCGGCCCAGCCGGAATACCTCGCCGTCGGTCGCCAGGTGTATGGGAAAACTCGTTTCGGTCCTGGGTCCGTACACGATCGGCGCGCCCGTGGCCTTCGAGAGATCGAGATGACCGCTCACAAAGTCCGCGTGAAAATGCGTCTCGAAAATGTACCGGATGGTTGCTTTCCGCTCCCGGGCGAGGTCCAGGTAGACATCGATGTCCCTTAGCGGATCGATGACGGCGGCTTCGCCGTCGCTTTCGATATAATAGGCGGCTTCGCTAAGACAACCGGTGTATAATTGCTTGATGAACATAACCCTGCATTTCTGCAAAGTTAGTCAATTCCCCGAGCCCGCCAACCGGGCCTCCGGCTGTCCAAATAGCGGCTAATCAATTAATTCATCAACGCATTTCATGATCTCGCCCAACCGGTCATGATTGATGATATAGTAGATGAACTTGCCATCCCGCTGGGTCTTGACGATCCCCGCGCGGCGCAAAATAGCAAGGTGCTGAGAAGCAACAGATTGTTCCAATCGAAGGTGTACGTAGATCTCGGTGACGGTCAGTTTTTTGCTTTCATCCAGCAGCCGGATGATCTGCTGCCGCAATTTATGGTTCAGCGCTCTTAGGATAAGGGCTCCTTTCTTGAGGTTCAGAAAATCAACTTTCACGGGAGCGCCATCGGAACCTTCCGCATTCACTACCATCCAATAGCTATTGTTGTTCATCGTTAAGCTCATGAGCGATTACCGTTTTTAAGGTTTCAGGAAGATACGTGACAAGTCTGGCAAATGTAGGATCAACTCATTGAAAATAATGTCCGAAAACTGTTATATATGATAATATAGTCATTTTTTGGTATGAGTGTAGAATTCCTTTGTATAAACGGGCTCACTGTAAACCACGCCGGTGAATCCATGTTGCAAATATCGTAAAAAAGACAATTTACCCAGATACCTGACACCACACTCGGGGTTTGGGAAGAAGGCATGCGGGCCGGAGATTAACTGTTTACACTTATCGCTGCCCGATCCGAAAAACGACATCGGGCGGACCGACAAAAATTCAGAAAAGGAATTGGCGTCGATGATCAATGCCGTCGCCGGCAGGAGTGGCGGCCCGTCTTTTGCATAAACGGCGGCGAAGACTTCCATACGCCTCGCGTCGATCATTGGGCACAGGAGGTCGGCATCGGGCAGTTGTTCCCGCGCGGCCGCGGCCATGACATCGAGGGTGTTTTCGGCGATCATCGGGATCCCCAATGCATAACACAATCCTTTAGCAGCGGCCATTCCCACGCGCAGGCCGGTATAGGAACCCGGACCTGCGGTGACCGCCACGGCTTGCAGGTCGCCGGGCCGGTGACCGCTTTCAGCCAACAACCTGGCGATCGCCGGATGCAGCCACGAGGAATGATTCCGCTGGTCCTGACTTTCTGCCAGTCCGATTGGCTTTCCATCCGCTGCGAGACACACACCAGCCGTTTCCGTCGCCGTATCGATATTCAGGATCAGGGCCATTTCGCAGTCATTTTTTTAATCTTCCGCACCCGGTTCCCGGGAACTTTTTAATAAGTTTTTAATCATATTTTAATTCCTTCGACTGCGTTTTTGAGACTTTCGGCCGGCATATACCGCTCGTCTTCGGCGCTCATCGCCTCCAGCAATTGCAGCACCCGCGCCGGACCGATCAGGTTTCCCCATTCGAAAGGGCCCATCGGATAATTCGTTCCCAGTTTCATCGCGGTGTCGATGTCTTCCTTGCTGCTTACGCCGGCCTCCCACGTAAACCAGGCTTCGTTGATGATGGAGGCGACGATACGCGCGGTGATCATGCCGGGCACATCGGGAGCCAGGCGGAAGGACATTCCCATCCGGCCATACAAAGGCGTCAGCGCCGCAGCCGTTGCGCCGTCCGGCACCACCAATTCATGCACCGCCTTGCCGGCAAAACCCGGCCATCCGTTCAACCGGACAAATGGCCGGCCAATCCCGGCGATCGTGGGAACCACCGCGTTCACTATAACCGGCGCCGGCAGCAGCCGGGCGAGGGCAGCAACCCGCGGCGCATCGGGCCCGAAGTCGCAGTCGGCAAAAAGATCCGCGTCCGGACAGGCGTCCGGTTCGGGCACATCCGGAACGACGATACAGTCCGCGGCGGGAAACCATTGCGGGGCCGGCCCGTTGGTGATGAGAACGACTTTCATTGGCCGCAAAGATAATTGACGATCTTTGCCGTATGGAAAAAAAGATCATCGAAACCGCCCATGCACCCGCTCCCATCGGCCCCTACAGTCAGGCTGTCCTCGCCGGCCAGTTGCTGTTTATTTCCGGCCAGATCCCCATCGACCCCGCGACAGGAAAAGTGGAAGCGACGGACATCGGGGGCGAGACCAGACAGGTAATGGAGAACCTGAAGGCGATCTTGTCCGCTGCCGGCCTGGATTTCGCGCATGTCGTGAAGACGACGATCCTGCTCAGCGATATGGGGTTGTTTACGACCGTCAACGACATCTATGGCAAATATTTCAGCGGCGCTTATCCCGCGCGCGAAACCTATGCCGTGAAGAGCCTTCCGAAAAATGTGAACATCGAGATCAGCATGATCGCTGTAACGGCAACGCGCTAAGCTCCGGACCGGAATTGCCTATCCTCGTCGCGGTCATTTGTCTTTCAGCACGCCAAGTTGTTTTCCGATCCTGGTAAATGCCGCGATCGCCCGTTCGAGATGCGCCTGCTCGTGCGCCGCGCTGAGTTGTACGCGGATCCGCGCCTGTCCCTTTGCAACGACCGGATAGAAGAAGCCGATGACATAGATGCCCTCTTCGAGGAGCCCTGCCGCAAACCGCTGCGCGACGACGGCATCGTACAGCATGATCGGCACGATCGGGTGCTGGCCCGGCCGGATATCGAAACCCGCCTCGGTCATCCGGGTGCGGAAATAATTGGTGTTGTATTCCAGCTTATCCCGAAGATCGGTCGTCTCGGTGAGCATGTCGAGCACGGCGATGCTCGCGCCGGCGATAGACGGGGCCAGGCTGTTGGAAAACAGGTATGGTCTGCTTCGCTGCCGCAGCATTTCGATAATTTCTTTTCTGCCGCTGGTGAACCCTCCGCTCGCGCCGCCCAGCGCCTTGCCCAGCGTACCCGTGATCAGGTCGATCCTGCCCATTACCCCGCAGTGCTCGTGGGTCCCGCGTCCCGTTTTGCCGATGAAACCGGAGGAATGCGATTCGTCCGACATGACGATAGCGTCGTAGCGGTCCGCGAGATCGCAGATCTTGTCGAGTTGGGCGATGGTGCCGTCCATGCTGAAGGACCCGTCGGTGACGATGATCCGGCTTCGGGCGCCCGCGGCCGCCTGCAGCTGCGCTTCGAGATCGGCCATCGTATTGTGCTTGTAACGGAATCGCTGCGCCTTGCAAAGCCGCACGCCGTCGATGATCGAAGCGTGGTTCAGCTCGTCTGAAATGATGGCGTCCTGCTCGCCGAACAACGGCTCGAATATCCCGCCGTTCGCATCGAACGCGGCCGCATACAGGATGGAGTCCTCCATGCCGAGGAATGCTGAGATTTTCCGCTCGAGCTCTTTGTGAATATCCTGCGTCCCGCAGATAAACCGGACGCTGCTCATTCCGTAACCGCGGGAGTCGATCGCCCGGTGCGCCGCCTCGATGACCCGGGGATGGGAGGACAGCCCGAGATAGTTGTTGGCGCAAAAGTTCAGGACGGTCTTTCCGCCAACCCGGATCTCCGCACCCTGCGGACTCTCAATGATCCGTTCTGTTTTGAAAAGGCCGGCAGCTTTGATGTCTTCCAGCTCGGTGGCAATGCGTTTGACAAATGCGGAGTTCATAGAAGGAAGCTTTAGGGGGCAAATGTAAGTTGTTGAGATCTTATATGTTAGGCGGGTCGTCTTTTTTTTGGCGGCGCGTAACAAAAAAATGTGTACCTTCGTCATACGTAAAACGTCGGCATGAAGCGAATTTGGACGATACGACTCTTCCCGCGGCTGCTGATCGTCTCGCTGGCGATCATACTCAGCATGGCCGTGTTTTCCTTTATGCATCCCCGGACGACTTGCTCCGACGACGCCAACACCAATGGCGAGGGTAAATGCGAGGGCGGCCATTCCCAGAGCCAGTTCGTCCTTTGGGAAACGCTGACGCACAACCTGTTGGCCAGCCAGCATTGATTTCCTGCCGCCACTTTCCCGATTATTTTCCCCCGATTGTAACTTTTTAACGCTCCACCGCGTATTGTGGGAGGAGAATACCAAAGCCGGTTCCCGTCTTATGACTGATAGAGAATATAACGACTGTGTGACCTTATACGCGGATAATGTCTACCGATTTATCCTCAAGAATATGCGCCGGGAGGAGGATGCCCGCGATGTCGTGCAATCGGCGTTCGAAAAGCTTTGGAAGAACCGGTCGTCCGTGGAGGCGATGAAAAGCAAATCCTATCTTTTCACGATCGCCTATCACCAGATGATCGATCAGTTGCGGAAAGAAAAGCGGGTGGAGCTGCGGCCGGCATTCCGGGAAGAGACGATGGTCAGCGATCGCCCGGTCAGCCAGCTGAGAAAGACATTGGAGTCGGCGCTGGCGCGGTTGAACGAGACCCAGCGCTCCCTGGTGTTGCTAAAGGACTACGAGGGCTACTCCTACCTGGAGATCGGGCAGATCACCGGCCTGACCGAGAGCCAGGTGAAGGTATACCTCCACCGGGCCCGGATCCAGTTGAAAAATTACCTGGTGAGCCTGGAGAACATAATGTAAAGCGTATGATCACGAGAGATAATTATGAAGAGTACTTTCTGCTCTACGCCGACAACGAGCTGCCGGCCGCGGAAAGGAGTGCGGTGGAAAATTTCATCGCCGGTCATCCCGATCTCCGGGAGGAATGGGAGGCGCTTCTCCACTGCAGACTGTCTCCCGAGGCGGGCGTCGTTTTTCCCGGGCGCGCATCGCTGATGAAACCCGGGTCAGATGAATCCGCTTTCACGGAAGATCTTCTCCTCTACCTCGACGGCGAGCTGGACCCGGCGGGTCGCGAAAGGATTGAAGATGCCATCCGGCATCAGCCACTGATCGCGAAGGAGCTGGCTGACCTGCGGCAAACGGTCTGTTCGCCGGATCCCGCGATCAGTTACCCGGATAAAACCGGCCTGTACAAACCGGAAAGGTCAAGGCGGATCGCCTTCCTGCCGTGGCTCAGGGCGGGCATCGCAGCCGCTATCGCAGGCGCCGTCGTGGTGGGGTTGCTGCTACCGGCCCCGCGCCGGAACGGCTCCCCGGTTGCTCCGGCTGTCACTGCCACTTCAACCTCCCCCACACCCGCTACGCCGGGCAAGCCGGATCCGACCGCATCCGCACCGCGTACATCAACTACCCATGACCGTTATTTGGCGGAAGCTGTAACTTCCGGCGCCGCTTCCCCGTTACACCATAGAACAGGAAAGCGACCGGCGACCGGCTCCGCGGGCAGCGTTCACGATGGCACGGCGCCTGATGTGACGGCGACGCTGGCGGCGACCGATCCGGGGAAGTCCGGTGTGCACCCGGACCCGGTTGGAACCGTCGCCATGAACCCGCTGTCCGATGTGACCACCATGGCAGTTGGCCGGCCTGCGCCCGGATATCCGGGCGCGGACGACCTCGCGGTCAATGCGCGTCCTGCCGTGCAGCGGGGCATCCCGAAGGAACAGTCGTCCTTTGCGACGCAGGCCCTGCAGGAGGAAGCCAACGAGGAACGCGCGGGCAACCTCATCGGCGACGAAACCGCCGCTCCGGCCAAAGCCGGCCTCCGGGGGATCTTCAGGAAAGTAACTCGGGCATTCGGTAAAACGGCGGACAGGGATGACGAAGGCAACAGGCAGGTGCTGGTGGGCGCTTTCCAGGTACCAATCAATTAAGCAAACGAAAAAACTACATGGTATGAACCGGTTAATTCTACTGGTGGCAGGGCTTTGTCTGACCCTCTCCGGAATGGCACAGAATGATTCGACAAGAACGAACGGCGGCAACCCGGACGATACGCTCCGGGTCGGCAACCTCCTCATCATCCGCAATGGAAAATCCACCTGGGACAACCCCGAAGTCATCCGCATCCATCATCACAACTGGACGGACCAGCCGCGAAAGGTGAGTACCGACTGGGGCATCGTCGACCTGGGCATCGCCTATTTCAATGACCGAACCGACTACAGCTCGGCGGCCGCGCAACAATTCGCCCCCGGATCGACGCACGACTGGTTCAAACTGAACGACGGAAAATCCGTGAACGTCAACATCTGGCTGTTCATGCAGCGGTTCAGCCTGATCAGGAACGTCATCAACCTGAAGTGGGGGCTCGGCGTCGAGCTGAACAACTACCGGTATGAACAGAACCTCAAATACGAGATCAATCCGACAAGGGTCATCATCGACACGGTCGGATACACGAAGGATAAACTTGCGGTCGATTACGTCACCGTTCCCCTCATGCTGAATGTCAACTTTACGCCTCACCGGCGGAGAAATCCCTATGGGTTCAGCGTCGGCGCCAGCATCGGATACCGTTATTCTTCGCGGCAAAAATTCAAAAGCCACGAATTCGGAAAGCAAAAGACCTTTAACGATTTCGATCTCGAGCCCTGGAAGCTCTCCTATGTCGCGGAACTGGAGCTGGGCTGGCTGAAACTTTACGGTTCCTATGCCGCCAAGTCCATGTTCAGCAACGGCTTGAATCAGATCCCCTATACGGTGGGCATCCGCCTTGGGGCATGGTAAACTGTTAAAGTTTTCAAACAGGGAAAATATCGGTTAAACGACTGCCGTTACCAGGGTGTCAAACGATCCAGTATGGTAACTACCAGAAAACTCATCCTCGGCAGCGTCCTGATATTTTCCCTTTTTTCTTTTCGCGACGCGAATCACCGGACTTCCCTCCATCGCTTTTTCCACCGTCAGCCTGAAGGTGAGGTATATATCGTCGTCGTGAAGTCCAACTATGAACTGCAACTGTTCGACGACAAAGGCTGGTATGCCACCTACCCCGCCGTGTTCGGCAGCAAATCCCTGGACGACAAAATGGTCATGGGCGACCGCAAGACGCCCGAAGGCACCTTTCACATCGTGTCGAAACGCCCGCATGAAAAATGGAACAAGATCATGGACCTGGACTATCCCACTCAGACTGATATCGCAAAATTCAACGAACGGAAGGCGGAAGGCCTGATCCCGGGGAACGCCCGGATCGGCAACGGGATCGCGATCCATGGGACCTGGCCGCATGACGACAATGCGGTGGACGCTTACCAGATGTGGACGAACGGTTGCGTGTCGTTGAAAAATGAGGATATGGACGAAGTATATCGCATCACGCCCGTCGGCGCGCGGGTGGTCATCCGTCATTGAGCCGCGCTTCGCCTACACCCTTCCGCCCTTGATCTCCTCCACGACAGCGGGATCCAGCAGGGTGGTGGTATCCCCCAGGTTCTGCGTTTCTCCTTCGGCGATCTTTCGCAGAATGCGCCGCATGATCTTGCCGCTGCGCGTCTTCGGCAACCCGCTCACCAATTGTATCTTGTCGGGCTTCGCGATCGGACCGATGACCCGTGAAACGGTTTGGCTGATATCCTTGCGGATCGCGCCTTCATCCGACCTATTGCCGCTGAAGATCACATAAGCGTAGATGCCCTGCCCCTTGATCTCGTGCGGATACCCTACGACTGCACTCTCGACGACACCGGTGTGCATGTTGATCGCATTCTCCACTTCCGCCGTCCCGATCCTGTGGCCGCTGACATTCAGCACGTCGTCCACGCGGCCGGTGATCCGGTAATTGCCGTCTGCGTCGCGGAGTGCACCGTCACCGGTAAAGTAAAGGTTGGGATAGGTGGCGAAATAGGCCTGACGGCATCGGTCGTGATCCCCATAGGTCGTCCGGATGATGGAAGGCCACGGGAATCTAATGCAAAGGTTGCCACTCACATTGTTGCCATGCAACTCTTCGCCTTTTTCATCCACCAGCATCGGTTGCACGCCCGGCAAGGGAAGCGTGGCATGCGCGGGCTTTCCGGGCGTCACGCCGGCGAGATTGGAGATCATGATGCCCCCCGTCTCCGTCTGCCACCAGGTATCCACGATCGGGCAGCGCTTCTTGCCGATATGCTCGTCATACCAGTGCCAGGCCTCTTCGTTGATCGGCTCGCCGACGGTACCGAGCACCTTCAGGCTGCTCAGGTCCTTGTTCCGGACAAAATCGAGCCCGAAGCCCATCAGGCTCCGGATAGCGGTCGGCGCCGTATAGATGATATTCACCTTGTACTTGTCGACGATATCCCAGAAACGACCCGCATCCGGCCACGTGGGTATGCCCTCGAACATCACGGAGATGGCTCCCGCGCTAAGCGGACCATAGACGATATAGCTATGTCCCGTGATCCAGCCGATATCTGCCGTGCAGAAATAGACATCGCCGGGCTGGTATTGGAAAGTGTTGACAAAACTGTAGTTGGTGTAGACCATATAACCGCCGCAGGTGTGCACAACCCCTTTAGGCTTGCCCGTGGACCCGGAAGTATACAGGATAAACAGCATGTCTTCCGCATCCATTATTTCGGCGGGGCAATCCGGGTTTCCCTGCCGGACGACCTTCTCCACTTCGTCCTCCCACCAGACGTCGCGGCCCTGGATCATGCTCACCGGCAGTTTAGTCCTGCACAGGACGATCACCCGTTGAATGGTCGGGCATCGCAGCAGCGCGTCATCGATCACCGCTTTGAGCGGAATATCCTTGCCGCCACGGAAGGCCCCGTCGGCCGTAATGACGACACTGCAGCTGGCATCCTGTATGCGGTCCGCGATGCTCTGGGCGGAGAATCCGCCAAAGACCACCGAATGGATCACCCCGATCCGCGCGCAGGCCAGCACGGCGATGGCAAGTTCGGGGACCATCGGCATATAAATGCAAACCCGGTCGCCCTTTTTCAGGCCGTTATTCTTCAATACATTCGCAAACTGGCATACGCTGAAATGCAGGTCCCTGTAGCTGAGGATCCGGTTGGGCTCTTTCGGATCGTTGGGCTCCCAGATGATCGCGGGCTGGTCTCCCCTTTCGGCGAGGTGCCGGTCAAGACAGTTTTCCGTGACATTCAACTTCCCGCCGGCGAACCATTTCACCTGGGGATCCGAAAAATTCCATTCCAGGACCTTGTCCCATTTCCGGCGCCACTGGAACCGGCCGGCGATTTCCGCCCAGAATCCTTCGGGATCCTTCACACTGGCGGCATAAGCTGAACGATATTCTTCTGCTGTCTTGATCTGGTAAGGGTAACTCATTGGACAATGCAATTTATATAGTAAGGATGCGCTAGACGGATCCGATCGGCAACACGGTTTTCCCGAACATCTCATTCAACAATCCGGCCACCCCGGTGTAGATGGCCGACGCGCCGCAGACGATGCCCTCGTAGCCGGTAAAATGCCGGAACCCCTGATTCTGGCTGTTCTCCCCTACGGCTAGCAGAAAGAACAGGATAGTCAGTGTGGCGAACACGAACTGCAACGCCCGGCTCAGTTTCAAAGTTCCGAAGAAAAGCAATAAGGTGAACAATCCCCAGATAACCAGGTAAGCGGTCATGCCGCCCGCCGAGGGAGCGGCCACCCAGCCCAGCTTCGGCATGACGACCAGGGCAACGAGCGACAGCCAGAAAAGGCCGTAGGACGTGAAGGCGGTGAGTCCGAAACTGTTGTTCTTCTTCGATTCGATAATACCGGCAATCACCTGGGCGACGCCGCCATAAAAGATCCCCATCGCGAGGATCATGGAATTCATGTCAAAAAAGCCGGCGTTGTGAAGGTTGAGCAAGACCGTCGTGGTGCCGAAAGCGCAAAGGCCCAGCGGCGCGGGATTGGCAATGCCTTCCTTGCTGGCTGCTGCAACAGGAGGAGGGGTCATAATCGTTAGTTTAAGAATGATGTCCGGCGGGCGACGCCCGCCAACGGTAGTTTAATAGATACAATTTTAAACCATTTTATCAGATTTCGGGTGAGACCGATTGCAAATATTTCTTCCCGCAAACCGGATTGCCCTAATTTTACGCTCATGCCCTCCATCCAGTCCCCGGCAAGCCCGGCAAAGGAGCTCCGCAGGATCATCGCCGCCGCCTCCGTCGGCACGGTCATCGAATGGTACGACTTTTACATTTTTGGCAGCCTGGCGCCCATACTGGCCACGCAATTCTTTCCCGCGTCGAATCCGACGGCAGCCCTGCTGTTCACGCTGGCGACATTTGCCGCGGGCCTGATCGTTCGTCCTTTCGGCGCCCTTGTCTTCGGACGTCTGGGCGACCTCTCCGGGCGCAAACACAGCTTCCTGATCACGCTGACCATCATGGGCTTTTCGACATTTGCGATCGGGCTGGTGCCTGGGTATGCGACCATCGGCTTTGTCGCTCCGCTGATCGTCGTGCTGCTTCGCCTCCTGCAGGGCCTGGCGTTAGGCGGAGAATACGGCGGGGCGGCGATCTATATCGCGGAACATTGCGCCCCGGACCGGCGCGGACGTTATACATCGCTGATCCAGGGAACCGCCTCCGTCGGCCTGCTGATCAGTCTCGGGGTCATCCTCATCACGCGGTATGCACTCGACCCGGACCATTCGATCAGCATCGAAAAATTCAACGCATGGGGCTGGCGGGTCCCTTTTCTCCTCTCGATCGTCCTGGTGGTCATTTCGCTGTATATCCGCCTGAAGATGCAGGAGTCGCCGATGTTCGTGCGGCTGAAGACGGAGGGGAAGCTGTCGGGGGCCCCACTGACCGAAAGCTTCACGCGCAGGGCCAACCTGAAAATGGTCCTGGTGGTGCTCTTTGGGATGACGATGGGTTCCGGCGTCGTCTTTTACACAGGCCAGTTCTATGTCCAGACCTTCATGGAAAATGTGTGCCGGATCGATTTTGACCAGACCAGGACGATGCTGCTGATCGCCATTGTTTTTGCCGCCCCGTTCTTCATGATCTTCGGCGCCTGGAGCGACCGGATCGGCCGCAAATGGATCCTGCTCGGCGGCATGCTGCTCTCCGCCGTGACCTGGCCGTTCCTTTTTGGCGAAATGCAGGCGGTGTCGGGCACAGCGGGCCGCAAACTGCTCGCCGGAAAGACCGAGATCCAAAACACGGTCTCCTTTATCGGGAAGACCAGGGACATGCTCCGGACCTCCGCCACCGTCAGCTATTACGCCGATGGCATGCGGGTAACGGATGAGAAAAAGGATACGGTTTATGCTGACGGCCATACCAGCAGGGAACCGGTCATGAGCAGCTCGCGGCAGCTTCCGCCTTCGGATTACTGGACGATCGTCGCTGTGCTGTTCGCGATCACACTTTTTGTCGCCATGGCCTGCGGGCCGATCGCGGCCTTCCTGGTCGAACTGTTTCCGACCCGCATCCGGTATTCGGCTATGTCCCTGCCCTATCACCTCGGCAACGGGATCTTCGGCGGTCTCGCCCCCTTCCTCGCGGCCCTGCTCACCGCAACACACCCCGGGGCCCGGCTTCCGGGCCTCTGGTATCCCGTCGGGATCACCCTTTGCTGCGTGCTGGTGGGCGCCTGGCTGATCCCCGGAAGGAAACAGGCTTTTCACCAAGTTGGCCTGGAGGACATTTAAATTCGAAAGCGCATCGTAAATTCGCGGAATGTCAATTGAAGTAAAGGACCTCGTCAAGATCTATGGCGAACAAAAGGCAGTCGACACCATCTCGTTTACCGTGGGCAAAGGGCAAATTGCCGGTTTCCTCGGACCGAACGGCGCCGGCAAGAGCACGACGATGAAGATCCTGACCGGTTACCTGGGCCAGGACAGCGGAGAGGCGTTGGTCTGCGGGGTGTCCGTCAGGGACCGGCCGCTGGAGACAAAAAGAAAGATCGGCTATCTCCCCGAAGCCAATCCGCTGTACCCCGATATGTATGTTCGCGAATACCTTGATTTCATCGCCGACATCCAGCACGTCCCGTCGAAACGGCAACGGATCGAAACGGTCATCCACCTCGTTGGCCTGACCGTAGAAAGCAAGAAGCGGCTCGGCCAGTTGTCGAAAGGCTATCGGCAGCGCGTGGGCCTGGCGGCGGCATTGCTGCATGAGCCCGAAGTCCTCATTTTGGACGAACCCACCAGCGGTCTCGATCCGAACCAGATCGTCGAGATCCGGGATGTGATCCGGAAACTCGGAAAGGACAAGACCATTCTATTCTCTTCGCATATCCTCCAGGAAGTGGAAGCGCTTTGCGACCGGGTCATCATCATCAACCGGGGCAGGCTCGTCGCGGACAGCCCGCTCGGCAGGCTGCGCGAGCAAAACGCAGGCACCAACACGATACGGGTCGTTTTCAGGGAAATGCCCGAAGCCGCGGTACTCGAAGGCCTCGACGGGGTCAGCGCCGTCACCCGGTTTCCGGACGACCACTGGGAGCTCCAGACCCAATCTCCCGATGAGGTAAAGAAACAATTGATGGAGCTTGCTTTGCAGAACAATTGGAACATTGTTTCTTTGCAAAGCGAAAACCGAAGCCTGGAAGACATTTTCCGGACGCTGACAAACAATTAATCAAAGCGGACGCCCGTTCCGCGCAAAATCAGACCAACATGAGTTACATTTCAGACATCCATGCCCGCCAGATCTTAGACAGCCGGGGTAATCCAACCGTCGAAGTCGACGTCGTTACCGAAAACAACCACCGCGGCCGTGCGGCCGTACCCAGCGGCGCTTCCACCGGGATCCACGAGGCGGTGGAGCTGCGCGACGGCGACAAGAAGGTCTTCGGCGGGAAGGGCGTCCTGAAGGCTGTAGCCAATGTCAACGATATCATCGCCGACCAGCTGATCGGCTTCCCGGTCAACGAACAGGCCTCGCTCGACGCCCGGCTCATCGAAATGGACGGCACGGAAAATAAAAGCAAGCTGGGTGCCAACGCGTTGCTTGCGGTCAGCATGGCCGCTGCCAAAGCCGCGGCACAGGAGAGCAAACTGCCGCTCTACCGTTACCTGGGCGGCGTCAACGCCACTACGCTTCCCATTCCCCTGATGAATATCCTCAACGGCGGCGTACATGCGGACAATAAGATCGACTATCAGGAATTCATGATCGTTCCTGTCGGAGCGGAATCGTTCAGCGAGGCGCTGCGCTGGGGCGTGGAGATCTTCCACCAGCTGAAAACCGTGTTAAAGAAAAAGGGCTTTAGCACCAACGTCGGGGACGAAGGCGGCTTCGCGCCGGATATCCAAAGCAACGAGGAGGCGATCGAGACCCTTCTCCAGGCGATCGAATCCGCCGGCTACAAGACCGGCAGCCAGATCGGGATCGCCCTCGATGCCGCCAGCAGTGAAATGTTCAAGGATGGCAAATACCGCTTCTACAAAAGCACCGGGAAGGAACTGAGCAGCGACGAGATGGTGTCCTACTGGACGAGCTGGGTCAACAAATACCCGATCATTTCGATCGAGGACGGCATGGCCGAGGAAGACTGGGACGGCTGGAAGAAGCTCACGGATGCGCTCGGCAATAAGGTGCAGCTGGTCGGCGACGACCTTTTTGTCACCAACACGAAACTCCTCCAGAAAGGCCTCGACAAGGGCATCGCCAACAGTATTCTGATCAAGGTGAACCAGATCGGGACCGTGACGGAAACCATCAATGCGGTCCAACTGGCTCAGAATCATGGCTATACCACGGTAATGAGCCATCGCAGCGGCGAAACCGAAGATACGACCATCGCCGACCTGGCCGTCGCCCTCAATTGCGGGCAGATCAAGACGGGCAGCGCTTCCCGCACCGACCGTACCGCCAAATACAACCAGCTGCTCCGGATCGAGGAGGAGCTGAGCGACTGCGGCATTTATCCAAAGGGCCGGATCAAATTCAAAAAATAAATCGTAGCTTGGTGGTCGCCGCCGGGCGGCCACCTTCCTTTATGAAAATCCTGCCACATATACCGCCGTTCCTGAAGAACCGCTATTTGCTCACCGCGACCGGTTTTGCTGTCTGGATCCTGTTTTTTGATTCCCGCGATTTGATTACCAGCCATTTCCGCGAAAGGAACGAGTTGACAAGGCTACAGGAAAGCAAGAAATACTATCAACAGCAGATCGCCGTGACCAGGAAGGAGTTGGAAGAATTGAAGACCAACCCGGCTGTGCTGGAGAAATACGCCCGGGAACGGTTCCTGATGAAGAAACCCAACGAGGATCTGTTCCGGATCCGCGTTGAAGATGCCCACACCACACGTTGATTATCACCCTCTTACGACTAGTGATCGCTCCCTTTTACCCGTGTGGGGATGCCCGTGTGCGAATGCCCGCGGCAGGTAACAAATATTCCTGCGACGGACAATATCGACACCCGATCCTCGTTTTTATAGTGGACGTTTCACTTTTACTGCTTCGGAATATTTAGGACATTAAATGGTTTTGCCTATGACACTCTTTACACCGGAGGATCTTTTACGGTATTTGTATAAAGAGTCTTCCCCTGAACTGACGCAGGCCATCGAGGCTGCGCTGAAAGAGGACTGGATGCTTCGCGAAAAATTACAGGTTTTGGGTTCTTCTGTCACCAGCTTGGACAGGATCGTCGTTGCGCCTCGCCCGGAAGTCATCGCCAGGGTGTTGAACTACGCCCGGGAGACAGCTGTGCAGGAACAGGAATCGATCACGCATCCCTGATCTTTCTGTACATTTATGGTCGTTGAAGCCACGCAATGACCAGAAAAGAACGCTTCCAGTTCGTGCTGGAGTATTTTAGCCATCACAACCCTGATGCAGCCACTGAATTATTGTTTGATAGCCCTTACCAGCTGTTGGTAGCGGTGATCCTGTCGGCGCAGTGCACCGATAAGCGGGTCAATATGACCACGCCGGCCATATTTGACAAATATCCGGATGCGCGGGCCCTGGCGACCGCCGGGTTCGACGATCTTTTCCCGCTCGTTCGCAGCATCTCTTACCCGAACAACAAGACGAAACACCTGATCGGCATGGCCCGGATGCTGGTCGACGATTTCGGCGGCGAAGTGCCCCTGACCGTGGAAGAGTTGGTACGGCTGCCCGGCGTCGGCCGCAAAACCGCCAATGTCATTACGTCCGTGGTCGATAACCAGCCAAATATGGCCGTCGACACGCACGTATTCAGGGTCTCGGCCAGGATCGGCCTTACCGTCAATGCGAAGACCCCGCTCGCTGCCGAACGCCAGCTCCTACAGCTTATTCCCCGGGAGCAGGTCCATATCGCGCACCACTGGCTGATTCTCCATGGCCGCTACATCTGTGTCGCGCGGAACCCCAAATGCCCGGAATGCGGGCTGAAAACGGCCTGCAAATACTATGCGAAGCATTTCGGCAAACAAGCTTCGCGGGAACCGGCCTGACGTCCATGGTAAAGGTTTAACCACCTTTTAAGGACCGCATCCCCGCGCCTGCCCAGGACAGGTCTATCTTTGTGTATGACATTGTATACGTGTATGAAACACCTTGCCTGCTGTATAACCCTGAGCCTGTCGCTGCTCCATGTATCAGCGCAGCAACGGAACGATGACCTTTACCAGCCGTATGACCCCGCGCCGGTCGCCAGGAAATATTTTATCGTTTCGGCGGGCATCGGCGAACTAAGTTTGATCCAGCCGGGGCAGGTTTTCAGCACGCAATTTCAATATGTCTCGACCTCCGCGTCGACGGGGCTGAGCACCTCGCATCATTTCACCGGTAACTCCAACCAATTCGTTTCCCCGGTCACGCTTGCGGACCTGGCCCATTTGTCCTACGTCAGCAATGCGAATTGCTTCGACTTTGGGCTCGGACTTGACGGGGACGTGGCGGGCGGGCCAAGCGTCTACCTCAAACTGGGATATGGCCGCATTTTTACGTTCGGTCGCTGGCAGGTTCAGCCCACCTTGGACCTTTACTGGACGATGGACAGGACCAGCCGGCTGGGCATCCTGAACAACTATGATTCGTCCATCAATATCCTGGGGTTCACAGCCTCTCCTTATTTCGAAGAAACATACACCGACGACTACGGGTATGATTACGTAAATACATATGCTTCCGGCGCGTTGGATGTCAACTACAAACGCAACAGCTTCCTGGCGCTTCCCAAGGTTTTGCTGGGCACCATTCTGTGGCGTCATCTCTACGCCGGTATAGAAGTCGGCTGGCTTCAACAGCTGGCGCAAAGCAGTGTCATCAAGCTGGTCCAGTACGATGCCGATGGAAGCGGCGCTTCGAATGTGGTCGGAAAGGAGCATCTGAAGGCAAACGGCTCTTTGACCGGCGCCGAGTTTGCGCTCAACGTCGGCTGGTGCATTCCTTATCATCACTCACGCCGCCCCCGATATTATAGTCCGGAATGATGGTCGCGGGTCAGACAATGTCGCCTCCGTCACGCCAAACCATGCCGCTTCGTTCACACCAGACCATTCATCTTCCGTCACGCCAAACCATGCCGCTTCTTTCTTTTCCGTTTCTTCTTTGCGGGCGGCTCCGGCGCCTTCGTACTGGCCCCGGCATCAACGCCCATGGCCTGGTAGACCGTCTCCTGGATTCGGCCGCGGATATTCAACCCGGAAAGCCGTGGGTTGTTCTCGATCGGATTCACCCGGTTCGAAAGAAAAATAAAGACGAGATCATATTTGGGATCGACCCACACACAGGTGCCGGTAAATCCCGTATGTCCGAATGTCTCCGGTGAGGCCGACAGACAGGGGTAGGGCTGCTTGCGCGTGGCATTATCCTTTTCCGGCTTGTCGAAGCCCAGGGCGCGTCGGCTGAGCTCGGTATGATAGGCGGTAAAATAATCAATGGTCGACTTCTTTAAGAAGCGCTTCCCGTTGAAGACACCGCCATCGAGCACCATCTGTTCGAGAATCGCCAGATCGTACGCATCGCTAAAGAGGCCGGCATGCCCCGCCACCCCGCCGAACATGGCCGCACCCGGATCGTGGACGTCCCCGCGCAACAACTGGTGGCGGAAGATCGGCTCCTGCGCAGTCGGAGCGATGCGTGCCAGTGGGAACCGCTTTCGCGGAAGGAAACCGGTTGTCGTCATGCCGAGCGGATCGTAAAAGGTCTTTTTGACATACTCGTCCAGGGTCATTCCGGTAATCGCTTCCACGATCTCTCCCATAAAAATAAAATCGTTGTCGCTATAAACATATTTCCTGGGCCCCAGCTTGCTTTGCACGATCCGCAGGTTCATCGTGTCCTTCCAGTCGTTCCGGAGATACAGGTTTTCGGCGACCCGGACCTGGTGCAGGCTGTCGGGTTGCGGGGTAAAGATCCCGGGCATCGGGTTCTGTTCCTTGCTGCTGTCGACGACTTCCTTGTAGAAGACCACGTCAGGCACGAGGCCCGCCTGGTGCAGCAGGACATCCCAGATTGTCAGCGATGCCTTATCCGACCCGCGGACCCAGGGCAGATAATCGCCCAGCGTTTTTTGCAGGTCCAACCGGCCTTCGTCATATAGTTTCATCGCCGCCATCGTCGTCGCACAGATCTTGGTACAGGATGCCATGTCATACATGGTCTCCGTGTATACGGGCTCCTTCCGGTCATAGGTCATATAGCCGAAGGCCTTGTCATAGGCGATCTTCCCGTCACGCGCCACCAGCACGACCATACCCGGCGCAGCCTCCCGCGCGATGGCCTCGTTACAAATGTCATCGATCCGGTGCAACACCCCCGGGTCCATCCCCAGCGTCATCGGGTCGGCTGCGGGGAGCGCCCGGTAGGGCCCCATGATCCCCGCACCCGCATGATACTGATCACAAACACTTACCGGCAGATGACCCCGCGCCGTAAATTTTCCGTTGAGGAGGTCGGCGGCGACTTCCTGCGTCGTCGAATCGTCCTCATAACAGGCGACGAGCACCCGGGCCTGGCAACTGTTGCGGATGGCGTAGGGATTGCCGAAGACCATCGTGACGCACCGTTCCTTCTGCTGCAGCGCATGCAGCAGCGAGACCGCCGGGCCGCTGATCAGGAAATTTCGCGCGGGGAACCGGGCGTAGTTGTGAAGCCCGATCACCACGGCGTCGTAGCGATCGCTAATCAGTTCCCGGGCGGCCGCCGCCTTGGCGCTGTCGAGGTTATAATCGAATAAATACACGTCGGCTCCATAGTCCTCCCGCATCCGGCGGCTGAACGCGTTCTCTTCGGTCAGGCCCAGCCCGACATACGCGATCCTTTTCTTTCGGATGGGATGCATGGCCACCAGCGCCTGCGGGCCCACCGTCGAAGCCAATAGCGGGAAGATGGCCGAATCGTCGTTGCGGAGCAGCGTCAGCGCATCTTGTGCCACTTCGCGGCGCATGGCGTTCACGCCTGCGTTCAGATCGGCGGTAAGATGTGCCGGATCGACCGGCGTCCGGTCCGCCAGCCCGTATTGCCATTTGGCATACAGGACCTTTTTGACGCGCGCATTCAGATCCTTCCACCGCAATTGCTTTTGCCTGATCGCGATATTGATCTTGGCGATGCACAGCCCGACATCGCCGGGCAGGCAAAGGACGTCATTGCCTGCGATCAGGGCCTGGACCGCAGCGTCCCCGTCCGGGAAGTACTTGCTCACGCCCTTCATCTCGAGCGCGTCGGTAAAGCTGATCCCCTGGAAATGCAGTTGTTTTTTTAGCAGCTTCGTGACGTTCTGATAGGAAAGCGACGTGGCGCGGTTGGGCCTGTTGTCGATGGCCGGGATATAGAGGTGGGCGACCATGATCCCCGGAACGCCGGCCCGGATCAGTTGGCGGAAAGGATATAACTCGAGCGAGTCGAGCTGGGCGCGGCTTTTGTTGATCACCGGGAGATCGAGGTGGGAGTCGACATTGACATCGCCGTGACCCGGGAAATGCTTCGCGACGGCCATTACACCCGACGCCTGCAGACCCCGCATATACTGGATGCTGTATTCAGCGACCTTTTTCTTATTCTCCCCGAAGGAGCGGTCGTTGATGACCGGGTTGTCGGGATTATTGTTGATGTCCGCGACGGGCGCAAAATTCACCTGGATGCCTATCCGCTTGCACTGGGCGCCGACCAGTTGCCCGTACCGGAAGATCAGCGCTGAATCGGCGACGGCCCCTAGCATCATCTGGCGGGGCAGACCGCGGACACTGTCCATCCGCATACCCAACCCGTTTTCCGCGTCGATCGAGAACAGGATCGGCGTCCTGGCGATGGCCTGCAGCAGGTTGATCCGCGTCGCCTGCGCCACGGGATCGCCCTGAAAGGTGCAGATGCCGCCGACATTGTATTTGCGAACGGCATCCTGGACGATCGAATCGTAAAAAATGGCCCGGTGGGTCACGGGGTCGATCCCGGAGAGGCGGATAACCATCAATTGAGCGAGCTTTTGGTCAGGGGTCAGCGTTTTGAACACACTGTCCACCCAGGCATCTGCGGACGGGGCGATAGAATGTTGGCCAAAGCTGCGGGTGATCACCAGGGTCAGGAGCAGGGCCAACAAGACGGATTTTCTCATTTCGGCGTAAATTGCACACAAAATAAGTCAGAATTGCCAGACATCATTCATTTATTGCCCGACAACATCGCAAATCAGATCGCGGCGGGTGAAGTTATCCAACGTCCCGCCAGTGCAGTGAAGGAATTGCTGGAGAACGCGGTGGACGCAGGGGCGAACGATATCCGGTTATTCATCCAGGATGCGGGCAAGTCGCTGATCCAGGTGGTCGATAATGGGAAAGGGATGAGCGAAACGGATGCCAGGATGGCTTTCGAGCGGCATGCCACGTCAAAGATCCGGAACATCGACGACCTCTTTCATATCCGCACGATGGGTTTCCGCGGCGAAGCCCTCGCCTCCATTGCAGCCGTATCCCAGGTCGAGCTCCGGACGCGGCGGGAAGGCGATGAGGAAGGCACCTGCGTCGAGATCGAGAACAGTCGCGTGAACCGCCAGGAGCCGGTTGCCGCTCCGGTGGGGACGAGCATCGCCATGAAGAACCTTTTTTTCAATGTCCCCGCACGCCGGAATTTCCTCCGGAGCAACCCCGCGGAAATGCGGCATATCGTCGAAGAATTCGTCCGGGTCACGATGGCCTTCCCAAATGTCTTTTTTTCCCTGACGGCCAACGGCCAGGAACTGATGCACCTCGAAAAGGGTAGCCTGAAACAACGTGTGCTGCAACTGCTCGGCCCGGCGCACGCATCGAGACTCGTGTCGGTCCAGGAGAACACGGACTACCTGAACATTTACGGCTTCGTCGGCAAGCCCGAGACCGCAAAAAAGACACGCGGCGAACAGTATTTTTTTGTCAACAACCGTTTTATCCGCAGCGCCTATCTGCACCATGCCGTCATGGGCGCCTTCAAAGACATCATCGCAGCCGACAGCTACCCGATGTACGTACTGTTCATCGACCTGGACCCCGCGCAGGTAGACGTCAACGTCCATCCGACAAAACAGGAAATAAAGTTCGACGACGATAAGATCGTATATGCCTTCGTACAGGCCGCGGTGAAACATGCCCTCGCCCAGTTCAGCGTCACCCCCACCCTCGACTTCGACCTCGACCCTTCCATCCAGCGCCTCGACGCTGTCAGCAAGCCCGTCTCCGAGGACA
>DATNBP010000048.1:0-11104 GCA_035572015.1 Puia sp.
AAGATCGTCAGCCCGTCGGACCAGGTACCCAGCCACAGGTTGCCTTCGTGGTCCTCGATGACCTTCAGCACGTAATTGCCGGTGATCGTGTTGGGATCGCCGCGGACATGAAGGTAGTGCCGGAAATGCCCGGTCTTGCGATCCATCAGGTTGAGCCCGCCGCCGTCCGTGCCGATCCAGAGGTTCCTCCTGGAATCTTCCAGCAGGCAGAGCACCTGGTTGCTGCTGAGGCTGTACGGCGAGGAGTTGTGTTTATAACGGGTAAATTTCCGGGCGTCCCTGCAGACGAATTCGAGCCCGCCTATAAAGGAACCGATCCATACGTTCTGCTTCGAGTCCATATAGATCGACCAGAGCGAATTGGTCGAAAGGCTCGTGGGGTCGACGTCGTCATGACGGTAATGCACGACGGCATTGGTTTCGGGGTTCAGGATGATCAGCCCGTCATTCTCGGTACCGACCCAGATATTCCCCTGCGCGTCCTCGTTCATCGAATTGACGAGCATGCTCGTCACGCCCGAGTCCGGGTTATTGACGTCACCGGGGTAATGGATGAATTTGCCGGTGCCCGGATCGTAGCGATCGAGGCCGCTTGCCGTTCCCGCCCACACGCGTTGATGGCTGTCGCAAAAGACATAGCTGACATAGTTATTGCGGATCGATCCCGGGTCGCCGTCGCTGTGCAGGAAATGGCGGAACCTGCCTGTCGACCGGTCGAGTACATTCAACCCGCCGTTAACGGTCGCCGCCCAGATCCTGTGCTGCGCGTCCTCGCACAACCGCCGCACATGGTTGTCGGTCAGACTGGCCGGATCGCCGGGGCGGTTGCGGTAGTGCGCAAAATGACCGGCGGAATCCATCCGGTCCAGACCGCCGTCCTCCGTCCCCAGCCAGATCGTGCCCCGGCTGTCTTTCAGCAAGGCCAAAACCAGGTTGCTCGAGATACTGGCCGGATCGTTAGGGTTGTGCCGGAAATGCGTGAACCGATCGGTCTTGCGATCGTACCGGTCCAGACCGCCGCCCCAGGTCGCGATCCACAGGTTGCCGCACGAATCCTCGACCAGGTCGTAGATCATGTTGTTCGCAAGACTCTTGTCGTCGCCGATCTCATTCTTAAAGACGGTGAAACTGTAGCCGTTGTATTTATTCAGGCCTTCGCGGGTGCCAAACCACATAAACCCCCTGCTGTCCTGCAGGGAACAAAGGACATTGCTCTGCGACAGCCCCTGCACGATACCCAGATGCTGAAATGACAGATGTTCGGTCTGAGGGTAGGCAAAAGTGGTGGTCAGAACTAGCAATAAAATACACAAGAACCGGTAAAACAGCATAGTTACGAGGTATCCTATACGAGTCAGAACGCGCACAGACGCTCATTTATTTCGTCGCGTCCGGAATTATGGCGCGCTTCCGCGTCCGGCCCCGCAGACCGAATCCCGGGTCCAGCCGGTACTTGGTCGAATTGATCAGCAGGACGCTCAGCAGGATGACCGTCAGCCCCAGAAATTGCAGCCAGCTCAACCGTTCCCCGGCAAAAACGACCCCCAACAGGACCGCCACGACAGGATTTACATAGGCGTGCGTGCTGACCTGCGCCGCCGGCCGGACCTGTAACAGCCAGGTAAAAGCGCTGTATGCCACCAGCGAGCCCATCGTGACCAGGTAGGCGACCGCGAGCCAGGACGACACGGGCACGTCCTGCGCCCGGAACGCGTTCCATTCTCCCGAAACGCCGCTGCAGGCGATAAAACAAACTCCGGCGGCCGTCATCTGCCACCCCGCGTTCACCACATTGGAATTGCCGGCGGCCTTGTACTTGGAGTAAAGGGAACCCGCAGCCCACGAGATGCTCGCCAGCACCAGCAAGACCAGCGCGATCATCCCTTTGTTCCCGGCATGCGCCGCGTCAGCGGCCGGTCCGCTGAACAACTGCTCGCCGAAAAGAAGCAATACGCCGGCGGACCCAACGATCAGGCCCGAGATCGTCGCCTTGCTGCTAAAATTTTCCTTCCACATTTTCCTGTCCAGGACCACGAACCAGATCGGGCCGGACGCCAGCAGGATCGCGGCAAGCGAACTGGGGACGTATTGCTCGGCCCAGATCAGCGCCCCGTTGCCGCCGACCAGGAGCAGCAGCCCGCTCACGATGGCCGGCCTGATCGCCCGCCAGGAAAAGATCTTTTCCCCGCTGACGACGCACCAGAGCAGCATCAGCAATCCCGCGAACGCATACCGCAGGGCGCCGACCAGCATCGGCGGGATATGCTCCACGGAAAGCCGGATAAAGAAATAAGTCGAACCCCAAACCAGATAGACAGTGGTAAAAGCTGCCGCCACCCTCATCGCTGAAGGCGCCTGACCCGAAGCGGATGACATAGAATTATTTTTTAGTGATGGGTAATGTTAACTTTTGTTCTTCCTTGACCGTCTCCAGGACGATCGTCGTCTTCGTAGCCTGGATGGTAGGGATCAGCGCAAATTTGGCCCGCATCAGCTCCATCAGCGAGGCAGAGTCGGCCGTACGGACCTTGACGAGGTAACAATCCTCTCCCGCGATATTGTGCACTTCCTGCACCTCGTCGATCTTCGCCAGCTGGACGCCCGTTTCTCCCGATCCGAAGCCGTCCTTCGTCCGCACAAAAATGAACGCCAGCAATTTCTGCCCAACCGCGGCCGGGTTGATGCCGGTCGTATAGTGGAGGATGACCTGTTTCTGTTCGAGCTTCTTTACCCGCTCCAGCACCGCCGACGGCGCCATTTCCAGTTGCTTGGCCAGGTCCACGTTGGGAATGCGTGCGTTCTCCTGCATCAGCCGTAGGATCCGGAGGTCGATATGGTCCAACGAAATGTCCATTGCTTCTGCAAATATAGAAACATTCCGAATAAAATTCCAAAAAAAAGCCAAACTCAGAATTATATTCTCGGATTTGGGGCAGAGAAATCCGCGGCGACTTCGGGTCCAGACGGCCTGTTCACGAATATAAGGCCTGCCGGTCGCAACCCGAACAAGTGGCCGGCGGCCGCATCGCGTTGCCAGCCGGTTCAGCGGCCGTGCCGGCTAATTTCTTGTGGAGATGAGCAATTCGCGGATATCGACGTCCAGCGCGAGCGCCATTTCGCGAAGAAGCTTCAAGGTGGGCTGGAATTCATTGTTGCAGATCCGGGTAACGCTGTTCGGGGCGATGCCAACCCTGATCGCCAATTCCTTATGCGAAATATCCTTTTCGGCCAATACAGCCTTGATCCTGTTGATTTTAAGCTTTTCCATTTCTTTGCGGCAGTTTGAGGGGCAAGACAATTTAGGCTATTTCGTCGTATAACCAATACGCAAAACCGAAGATAATCTTCTAGGAATCAACACTTTCCAATTTTATGATACATTATTGAACTGATTTGATCCGTTTAAAGTATCATAGAATAATCTTAACGTATTCCACTGAGAACCGAAAAATTTTTTTCCTTGTCCCTGTCCTCCTGCCATTTTTTAAAGGACTTGCAAAAGAAAGGCCCGGCGGCGGCGCGGCAGCTCGTCCTGGGCGAACTTGAAAGGCATTTGCGTGAGCAAATGCTTTTCGGCATCAGAACAAATTGATAGTCAATCGACTATTTTTTTAAAGCGCACTTGTTTGAACAAATGCATTTTCATCGCGGAATTAATTCCCCGCGTGATCGGCTGGACGGCCCACCGCGGAGCGTCTCCACCGACTTTCCCCTTCCCCGCGGCGGTCCCCTTTCCCCTTCCCCGCGGCGGTCCCCTTTCCCCTTTTCCCGCGGCGGCCCCCTTTTCTCTTTTCCCGCGGCGGCCCCTTTTCTCTTTTCCCGGTCACCCCACTTCGCCCCTTCCCACGTCGGCCCCTGACCCCTTTTCGCCCCGCGACCCTACCCCCCCGGTCTCGCACCCCTCCCGCACATCCAGCGCACTCCGCGCCCGCAAGGCCCCCGCGGCGATCCAAAATATATTTCATAAACCAAAAAAATAAATGTTATTTTGACAATAATAAATCAGGGCCCAACCTGACGCCATGGCCCAACCTGACGCCATATGGAGAAAGCGAATTATGTCATTGGAGTGGATTACGGTACCGACTCCGTCCGCTCGCTCCTCGTCGACGCTTCGAACGGAAAGGAGATCGCCACCGCGGTGTCCCAATATCCGCGCTGGAAAGAGGGACTGTATTGCGAGCCGGCCGTCAACCAATTCCGGCAGCACCCCCTCGACTATATCGAAGGGCTGGAACGGACGATCCGCAGTTGCCTGAGCCAGGCGGGCGCCGCGGCCGCCCGCTCGGTCAGGGCGATCTCGGTCGACACCACGGGTTCCACCCCCGTCGCGGTCGACGAAACAGGCACGCCCCTGGGTCTTCTGCCCGCTTTCAGCGACAACCCGAACGCCCAATTCATACTGTGGAAGGATCATACCGCGGTGCGTGAGGCGGCAGAGATCAATGCGCATGCCGCAAGGTTCGACACCAACTACCTCCGGTTCGTCGGCGGGATCTATTCCTCGGAATGGTTCTGGGCAAAGCTGCTGCATATCCTTCGCGCGGACGAGTCCGTTAGAAAGGCCTGCTACTCCTGGGTCGAGCATTGTGACTGGATCCCTTTCCTGCTCACGGGCGGCACCAGGGCGGCCGATATGAGGCGCGGTGTCTGCTCCGCCGGCCATAAGGCGCTTTGGGCAAGAGAATTCGGCGCCGGCGGTTTCCCGCCTGACGACTTCTTCGCTTCCCTGGACCCCCTGCTCAAGGGTTTTACCGCCCGGCTGTACCGGGACACTTATACGGCGGACCAGCCTGCCGGGACCCTTTCCCACGCATGGGCGGACCGCCTGGGGTTATCCACGACCGTCATCGTCGGCGTCGGGGCGTTCGATGCACACATGGGCGCGGTCGGCGGGCAGATTGAACCCTATCACCTGAGCAAGGTCATGGGGACATCGACCTGCGATATGCTCGTCGCGCCGCCACAGGAAATCGGGGACCGGTTGGTCAGGGGGATCTGCGGGCAGGTACCCGGCTCCGTTATACCGGGAATGATCGGCATGGAAGCCGGTCAGTCCGCTTTCGGTGACGCCTATGCCTGGTTCCGGGACATCCTTTCCTGGCCGCTCAAGCAGCTCGTGCCGGACCGGCCGGAACTCGCAGACCGCATCCTTCCCGAACTTAGCCGCCAGGCCGCTGCGCTGACTCCGTCGGCGGAGGACCCGCTCGCCCTCGATTGGCTGAACGGCCGCCGCACGCCCGATGCCGACCAATTGCTGAAAGGCGCCTTCACGGGACTCAATCTCGGTACAGACGCCCCCCGGCTTTTCCACGCCGTCGCCGAGGCGACCTGCTTTGGCGCGCGTGCCATCGTGGACCGTTTCCAGGCGGAGGGCGTACCCATCCGCGGCCTCATCGGCCTGGGCGGTGTCGCCAAAAAATCGCCCTTCATCATGCAGATGATGGCCGACATCATGGACCGGCCGATCCGCATCCACGCGTCGGAACAAACCTGCGCGCTCGGCGCCGCGATGTTCGCCGCCACTGCCGCGGGGATCTACCCGAGCGTTGAAGACGCCATGCAGGCCATCGGCCAGGGCTTCGATGCTACCTACGCCCCGAACAAAGCGCGCACCTCGCTGTATGCGCGCCGGTACGGGCAATACCAGTCGCTCGGCAGTTTCGTGGAATCCACAACCATACGACTATGAGTAAATATAATCATATCCAGGAAGCCGCCTTCGAGGCCAACCGGCAGCTTCCCCGGCTCGGGCTGGTCCTTTTCACCTTCGGCAACGTCAGCGCGGCCGACCGCGACCTGGGTGTCTTTGCCATCAAACCCAGCGGCGTTCCCTACGACGACCTGTCGCCCGAAAAAATGGTGATCGTCGACTTCGAAGGCGTCACGGTAAAAGGGAAACTACGCCCCTCCTCCGACACCCTGACGCACGCGCTCCTTTATAAACAGTGGCCGAAGATCGGTGGCATCGCGCACACGCATTCGACCTACGCTACCGCCTGGGCCCAGTCGCAACGCGATATTCCCATCTTCGGCACGACGCATGCCGATCACAATACCGTCGATATTCCCTGCGCCCCCCCGATGGATGATGAATTGATCCGCGGGGATTACGAGTATTCGACCGGCTCGCAGATCATCAACTGCTTCCGGGACCGGGGGCTGAACTATGAAGAGGTGCAAATGGTCCTGGTCGGCAACCACGCTCCGTTCACCTGGGGCCCGACGCCGGAAAAAGCCGTCTACAACAGCGCGGTGCTTGAGTCGGTCGCGCAAATGGCTTACCTGACACTTCAGATCGACGTCAACGCCCCGCGTCTCAAAGACGCGCTGATCAGGAAACATTACGAACGGAAACACGGGCCGAACGCCTACTACGGCCAACAATAAAAACAACATGGATCTAAAGAAATTCGAGGTCTGGTTCGTCACCGGAAGCCAGGACCTGTACGGAGAAGCGACGCTCCGTCAAGTCGCGGAACATTCGCAAGTCATCGCCGGGACACTGAACGATTCATCTCATCTGCCCGTGAGGGTCGTGTACCGGCCGACGGTCAAATCGCCCGAAGATATCTACGCGACCTGCCAGGAGGCGAACAGCACCCGCGAGTGCATCGGCATCATCGCATGGATGCACACCTTCTCCCCCGCCAAGATGTGGATCGGGGGTCTCCGGATCCTTCAAAAGCCGGTCGCGCACCTGCACACGCAGTTCAACCGCGATATCCCCTGGGCGGGAATCGACATGGACTTCATGAACCTGAACCAAAGCGCCCACGGCGACCGGGAATTCGGGTTTATCATGTCGCGGATGCGCCTTAACCGCAAAGTCGTCACCGGCCACTGGCAGGACCCCGCCGTCCTTCAACAGATCAATGACTGGAGCCGCGCCGCGGCGGGCTGGCACGACTGGCAGGGCGCCAGGTTCGTCCGTTTCGGCGACAACATGCGGCAGGTGGCCGTGACGGAAGGCGACAAGGTCGAAGCTGAGCTGACTTTTGGCTATTCCGTGAACACCCACGGCATCGGCGATCTCGTCCAGGTCATCAACGACACCACGGACGCCGACACTGAAGGGCTGGTGAAAGAGTATGAAGAACGTTATGCCGTCGCCGCTCCGCTGCGGAAAGGCCAGGCAAGGCATCAGTCGCTCAGGGACGCCGCCCGCATCGAACTGGGCCTTCGCCGTTTTCTCGAACACGGAAATTTCAAGGGCTTCACCGATACCTTTGAAGACCTCCATGGCATGACCCAACTCCCCGGCATCGCCGCGCAGCGGCTGATGAGCAGCGGATACGGGTTCGGCGGCGAAGGAGACTGGAAGACGGCGGCGCTGGTCCGCGCGATGAAGGTCATGGGCAGCGGCCTGCCCGGCGGCAATTCCTTCATGGAGGACTATACCTATCATTTTGAACCGGGAAATCAGCTTGTCCTCGGCGCTCACATGCTGGAGATCTGCGAATCCATCGCCGACGGCAAGCCCTCCTGCGAGATCCATCCCCTGGGGATCGGGGGCAAGGCCGACCCCGTGCGGCTGGTCTTTAATGCTGCGGCCGGTCCCGCCATCAACGCATCCATCGTCGACATGGGTAACCGCTTTCGCCTACTTGTCAACGAAGTGGAGGCCGTCGCCCCGACGCAAGTGCTCCCCAAACTCCCGGTCGCGCGCGTGCTCTGGAGACCCTACCCCGACATGCCCACCGGCTGCTCCGCCTGGATACTGGCTGGCGGCGCCCACCATACGGGGTACAGCCAAAACCTGACCGCGGGGCATATGCGAGATTTTGCCGACATGATCGGCATCGAATTCGTCCTGATCGGAAAAAATACTGATATTTACCAATTCCGTAACGAACTGCGGTGGAACGAGGCCTATTATCAGCTGAAACACTAACCCCACCGCGCGCTAAAACGATTGCTCATGAACAGTAACCTGGAGTTTTCGGACAAGATCGTCTTTCTCATTTATTTTCTGATCGTCGCCGTCTACGGGATCTGGATCTACCGCCGGAAAAGGAAGGCCGTCACCGATACGAAGGACTTTTTCCTGGCCGAGGGCACGCTCACGTGGTGGGCGATCGGCGCATCGCTGATCGCTTCGAATATTTCGGCCGAGCAATTCGTCGGTATGAGCGGGGACGGATTTTTCGCGGGCATCGCGGTGGCAGCATATGAATGGATCGCGGCCGTCGCCCTGATCATCATCGCGGTGTGGTTCATGCCCGTTTACCTGAAGAACAAGATTTTCACGATGCCGCAGTTCCTGAAGATGCGCTACAATGAGACGGTATCGCTGATCATGGCGATCTTCTGGCTGCTGCTCTACATCTTCGTCAACCTGACGTCTATTATCTACCTCGGTGCGGTGGCCATCAACGGCCTCCTGGGCGGACAGTATCTTCACGTGGTCATGATCGCCCTGGGCGTTTTCGCTCTGATCATTGCCCTGGGCGGAATGAAAGTGATCGGGTACACGGACGTGATCCAGGTGAGTGTGCTGATCATCGGCGGCCTGGCCACGTCCTATCTGGCCCTCACCGTGGTCGCGAAAACCTTCGGTCTCGGCAACAACGCCTTCGCCGGCTTCACCGCGATGATGAAGGACGCACCCGAGCATTTCAAGATGATATTTGCCAAACCAACGGCTTCCACCAGCCAGCTGGAGATCAACAAATACCTGATCCTGCCCGGCCTGGCCATGTACGCCGCAGGTCAATGGATCATCAACCTCAACTACTGGGGCTGTAACCAGTATATCACCCAACGCGCATTGGGCGCTAACCTGAAGACTGCCCGTACCGGCATTCTCTTCGCCGGATTCATGAAGCTCCTCATGCCCGTGATCGTGATGCTGCCGGGTATCGCCGCTTTCGTCCTGTATAAACATGGCCACCTCCAACTGGAAGGCGGAAGCAAGGATTACGCCTATTCTTCCGTGCTCGGCTTCCTGCCTGCGGGACTCAAAGGCCTTGCCATCGCAGCCCTTACCGCGGCCATCGTTTCCTCGCTGGCCGGAAAGATCAACAGTATTTCAACGATCTATACCCTGGATATCCACAAAAAATATTTCGATAAAACCGCGGATGAGAAAAAGATGGTTTGGACGGGACGTTTCGTGATCGTCGTGGCCATGATCGTCGGCATCATTTTCACCTGGACGGATATCCTGGGGATCAGCGGCACCGGCGGCTTCACCTATATCCAAAAATACACGGGTTTCATTAGCCCGGGCGTGCTGGCCATGTTCCTGTTTGGAATGTTCTGGAAACGGACGACGGGCGCTGCAGCCGTAGGCGGCCTCGTCACCGGGTTTGTCCTTAGCGTGTTCTTCAACGAACCCAAATTTGCGCCGGAAGTGTTTGGTCACAATACCTGGTTGTACACGGCATATCCGACGCAGGTGCTGGAGCACGGCCACCTCGTCACGGTGTACGAGATCCCCTTCGCGGTCGCCATGGGCCTGGCTTTCCTGTTCACCTCCCTGGTCATGATCGCCATCAGCCTCGGCGGACCAAAGATCAATCCCAAGGCATTTACATTCGAAAAAGGCATGTTCAGGGTGGAACCCCGGATCGTGGCGCTTATTGTCGTTACCCTGTTGATCCTGGCTGCCATCTACGTGAAATTTTGGTAAAAACCTTATTTTCGTCCGTAAACTAAAAACAACTGCATGACTCGATACCCGGGCGAAACGCATTTGCTCGTCGCCGTCGACTGCATCATCTTTGGATTCGATGGCAGCGATATCCGGCTCCTCCTGATCCAACGGGGGCTCCAACCCAAAAAAGGACACTGGAGCCTGATGGGCGGCTTCCTGCAGCCCGGGGAAAGTCTCGACCAGGCCGCCAACCGGGTGCTGAAAAAACTCACCGGCCTCGAAGGAGTCTACATGGAGCAGATGGAGGCATTCGGCAGCCCCGACCGGGATCCCGTCGAACGCACGGTGAGTGTCGCCTACTTCGCGCTCATCGACATCAATCAATACGCCCGCCAGCTGACCACCGAATATCACGCGGAATGGTTCCACCTCAAAAAAATGCCGGACCTCATTTTCGATCATAGACGTATGGTGGATATTGCCAAGCGACAGCTCCGCTATAAGGCGGCCCTCCACCCCATCCTGTTCGAGTTGCTGCCGCAGCGGTTCACCATCCCGCAACTCCAGATACTGTATGAAAGCATCTATGACACAAGGTTTGACAACCGGAACTTCAGCCGTAAGGTGCTCTCTACCGAATTGCTGGTGAAGCAAAAAGAGAAGGACAAATCAGGCTCGAAGAAGGGGGCCTTTTACTACCGACTCGACAAAAGAAAATACAAGGCCAACTTCCACGCCTTCCTCAATTTCATCCCCAATCCCGGCAAATTGCTGACCTGACCAGGGATCGCTGTCCGGCTAATTCTTTGGCGGCCAGCCTCATCCGCCAGCCTCATCCATCGACCGCAGGCCCACCCTTGGCGGCCAGCCTCATCCGCCAGCCTCATCCATCGACCTCAGGCCCCACCCTTGGCGGCCAGCCCCTTTCCGGCGCAAACGTTTCCGGAAATTCTTCCCGTAATCCGTCAGGAATTGAAGGGGGCATTTTGTGGTATCCATTAAGAATCGTAAATTTGACGGTTATCCAGCGATTGTTTAGCCAAACTTCTAACCAGCCTGTACATTTTTAGTTTTGAATGGTCACAAAGACGTGACGCGAGGGCAATTTCTATTGCCCTCTTATTTTTACCAGCCCCCATACTTTCTGCATCCGTCTCCAGATTTGTATTATCAAATCGTTACCTCAGCATTACGCTTTCTTTACCATTTGTCTGATAACAGCAACCGTTTTACTCACCGGCTACTTTTGCCGGAAATTATTTGCACATGCTTTTGAGAAAAACGGCGATTCTTTCGTTCATCGGATGTTGTATCAGCTTCCTCTCCTACGCAGGGACCATCCGGGGAAAGGTTCGCGACACCAGGACGGGCGAACCCATGACCGGGGCGACGGTCGTCCTCGAGCACACCCGCTTCACCACGACCGTTGAATTGGACGGCAGCTTTGCCTTCCGGCACCTCCCCGCGGGAAAATATGCGGTGAGCGTGTCCTCCGTCGGGTATACC